>NZ_JAEPKU010000189.1 GCF_016652235.1 Dysgonomonas sp. Marseille-P4677 | reverse complement strand
AGTATATGTTGTACTCATTTATATTTATGTTTACAGGTGTTTTGCTGGGAGTTTTCTCTTTGCAGCAAGAATCTGGTTTTGCCAATTTGATTCTTAGTCCTGAATATGTAAACCAAACTTTAGAGAATATAGAAAATGGTGATCCGATGGCCATATATAAGCAAGAAGGCAAAGAATCCATGTTTTTTGGTATAGCAACCAATAACATTTGGGTGGCTTTTTTTGCTTTTATAGGAGGAATTCTTTGCTCCATTGGAACTGTGTATGTATTGTTTTCGAATGGGGTAATGCTAGGCGTGTTTCAATATTTCTTTTATACAAAAGGATTATTAGCTACATCTGCATCGGTTATATGGCTACATGGAACACTCGAAATCTCAGCTATTATTATTGCAGGAGGTGCCGGAATGATTCTAGGTAACAGTTTATTGTTTCCCGGAAGTTATAACAGAGTTTATGCATTACAAAAGGCAGTAAAAGATGCTGTGAAAATAGTAGTGGGGCTGGTACCTGTATTTATTGTCGCTGCGTTTATCGAAAGTTATATAACACGACTTACCGAAATGCCGTTGTTGTTGAAACTAACGATAATTGGTCTGTCCGCCTTATTTATTGTTTGGTACTTTATTTATTATCCTTATCTCGTAAATAGAAAAACTAATGAAACAATCTGAAAAAATTAAATTATTTGGTAGTAGAGACTTTAGTGGAAACTTTGATATGTCAGTCAAGTTTATCAAACAAAATTATGCTCCGATATTTAAAGCTCTTTGCTATTTGATACCATTGGCACTTATTGCTGCATATTTTATGCCTAACTTATTTCGTTTGTATTACGATATAGGAGCAAACCGTATACCCAACACTTTTAATGATGGGACAGAGCTTTTAGGAATGCTTATAGCATATCCATTACTTCTGATTATAATGTTTGTTATATCATTATATACTATATCTTACATGGCATTATATGTTAAAACGGAAGATGGTGTTGTAAATAGTTCGGACGTCTGGCGTAAGGTGCGTAGTGTGGCACTACCTGTATTTGGTGGTTCTATATTATTCGGAATTGCTTTTTCTCTAGGATATATATTATGCCTAATACCCGGGATTATTGTTGCAGTATATTTTGGTTTTTATTCGTATGCATATATTAATGAAGATCTGGGTATAATCGATAGTTTTAAGCGGAGTGTTGAACTGGTACAAAACAATTGGTGGATAACTTTAGGTTATACTCTGGCTTTTTCTTTCATAATAGGTATGGCATATATAGTATTTGCTATTCCACTATATATCGGAATGATAGGAAGTATGTTACAAGTGGAGTTTCTTGCAAGTGGCATCACTTTCATTATTGCCATGATGATAGCTTTTGTCGGATATATATTCCTTTACCCCGCCTTTTTTATGGCTATGGGCGTTATGTACTATAGTCACCGTAACAAATTAGAAGGAGTAGATATGGAAACTGAAATAGACAATATCGGAACTTACGGCGATTCTAGTAATAATTCATTCTAATTTTTAAACAGGTTGGTAAGTAACAAAATAAATATAATAATGATCAAGGGCATCCTTCTTGTGCTTTTCATCTGTTTATATATTCCTGTATCTGCGCAAATGGATACCATACAGGGCGCTGTTCAATCACCTCTAGAATTCGTATCTTTTCGGATTCCTGATAAGGAAAAAATAGAAGAATATAAAAAAGATTCTCGTTTCGAATACAAAAGAATTGAAAAAGACCCTTCATTATGGGATAAGATAAAAGCCTGGTTCTTCAATCTGTTTGGAAATCTATTTGAAGCCTTTGCCAGATCGGGAATGCCCGGTATGATAGTTTTAATAATAATTGTTACTCTTATATGCCTGGCTATTTTGAAATTCTTTGGGGTAGATTACCGGAAGGTACTAGGCAGGAAGACTATAGATACGCCGGAAATAGATATCTATACCGAAAATGTGCATGCTATGGACTTCGATTCACTTATTGCAAATGCGATGAAGAATAAGGATTATCGCTTAGTGATTCGTTTCTTATATCTAAGAAATCTAAAGTTGCTTTCGGATAAGGAAATAATAGAATGGAAGGCAAATAAGACAAACTATAGTTATCAACACGAAATAAAAGATGCTGCTGTACGTTCTAAATTTCTGGAGAATACATTGATCTTTGATTATGTATGGTATGGGGAATTTACGCCTGATGAAGGAAGCTTTTCAGGGATGTATACGCGAATGGATGATTTCTCTAAAATGTTAACCAATGAAAGATAAGAAGATAATAGCACTCGTAGTGGTGATTGTCCTCTTATTATTTGGACTCTCATTTGCTAAAACCAAAGAGCCTAAACCTGTAGATTGGTCAGCTACATTCATCAATTCTAAGACCGATCCGTATGGAACATATATTACCTATGAGTTATTAAGTGATATTTTCGAGAAGAAAAAGATAAGAACAACACGTGTCCCTGTCTATAATAATCTCTCAAAGAGACTTGATGAGTATTATTCATATGATGATGTATCATATGATACTAATACGATTGAGACTTATCAAAATACTGATGAGTATCAAGATGAAAGTGATTATTTGATAGAAGATTCCATCGTTAGTAACGAATACCTGAACGATACTACAGATATGTTATTGCATGAAGAATATGATCCGACGGCATGGTTTCATGAAATGGATAATATGTCGGATACAACTTCATATGTATTTATAAATTCCAGATTTAAGGTTGATAAACTTGATTTAGAGTATTTATTAGAGTTTGTCGGCTTAGGAAATAATGTTTTCATATCTGCCGAAACTATAGACCAGCAGCTATTGGATACGCTGAAAATAAAGGCTGAGACTCAGTATTTTCAGACAGATACCATTTACAATATGACGGATTATCCGGAGAGAAAATACCGTTTCGGAAATGTATTAGGCCAAATGAAATTTAATACGGATAGTTGCAAGTTGCCATTGAGGACATTGGCTTTCAATAATAAGAAGGATACTGTTTTTATTGATATTAGTTACGGAAAAGGTCACTTTTATTTACATGCCGTTCCGACAGCATTTGCAAATGTAAATATGTTACAAACCGAAAAATATGATTTTGGATTCAGATGCTTGTCATATCTTCCTCAAAATAGTAAAATAATTTGGGATGAATACCTTAAACAAGGTGCGGTAAACGAAGGTAGCCAATTCAGGGCTATGCTAAATAATCCGCCATTACGTATAGCCTTATACATTATATTAGGAGGATTGCTTCTTTTTATGATTTTTAGAGCGAAGCGGACACAACGTGTAATTCCGGTTATAAATCCACCTGTAAATTCATCATTGGAATTTCTTGGAACTATTAGCAATCTATATTATCGAAAAAGCGATTTTAATACTATCGTTGAAAAGCGACATGCATATTTTCTCGATTTTATCAGGAAAAATTATTATATGTCCACAGAAAGTACAAATAGTGACTTTATAAACTTACTGAGTGCTAAATCAATGATGGATAGGGATAAATTAACTGAATTATTCTCTTTATATCAAAATATATCTACTTTAGCATTTATATCAAATGATATGTTTTTGAAATACAATAGTCTCTTGGAAGAGTTTTATAAAAACGTAAAAAATAAATAAATATAAGATATATGTCAGACTTAGAATTTGAGTCGAGAATAGATTTCTCCGAATTGAGCCAAAGTGTTCAAAGTATAAAAGATGAGATAGGAAAAGTGATTGTTGGTCAACATCAAATGATTGAACAATTTATCGTGGCTATTCTGGCAAATGGCCATGTACTAGTAGAAGGTGTTCCCGGGGTAGCGAAAACATTATCGGCAAAACTACTGGCAAAAACAATAGATGTTGGGTTTAGTCGTATACAGTTTACTCCCGATTTAATGCCTTCAGATGTATTGGGTACAAGTATATTTCTTCCGGGATCGGGAAAATTCGAGTTTAAAAGAGGACCTGTTTTTTCTAATATTGTTCTTATAGATGAGATAAATCGTTCCCCGGCAAAAACTCAGGCAGCCCTGTTTGAAGTAATGGAAGAACGACAGGTTACTAATGATGGAGTCACGCATAAAATGGACTATCCATTCCTTGTTATTGCAACTCAGAATCCAATAGAACAAGAAGGAACATATCGCTTGCCGGAAGCTCAATTAGACCGTTTCTTGTTTAAAATAATAATTGATTACCCAAATATTGTAGAGGAAATAGCAATATTAGACAGACAGAATAGAGGAGAGCTTACTATTGATATAGGAATAAATGCTATACTAGATGCTTCTAAGCTAAAGCGTCTGCGTGAGGCTGTAGAAAAAGTACAGGTAGAACAACATTTACTTGAGTATATAGCCCAGATAGTATCTGCAACCCGTCAGAGTCCGTGGATTACTTTAGGGGCTTCACCTCGTGCATCGCTAGCCATCTTAAATGCATCTAAAGCATTGGCTGCGATAAGAGGGCGGGATTTCATTACTCCCGATGACATAAAAGAGATAGCTGTGCCTGTGCTTCGTCACAGGGTTTTATTAACCCCCGAAAAGGAGATGGACGGTACATCTACCGATACGATTATATGGCAGTTGATAGACAAAGCGGAGGTTCCTCGGTAATCAGATTCATTAAGAGTTTATATCTTAATAATTTGTTTTTCTTCACATTGATGTTCTTTGTGCTGGGGTTCTTTGTGTGTTTTATATTTGATGAATATTTCTATCTGATGCAAATTGCGCTAGGAGTTTTCTTTGTATTTCTAGTGTTGGACATATTCACTGCATATCGTCAGAAAACGGGATTAGTAGCCTCGCGTAATTGTCCGGACAGACTATCGAATGGAGATAAAAATACGATTTCAATCTCAGTAACAAATCGATATCCATTTAAAGCGAAAATAAAAATTGTAGAAGAAGTTCCTTTTCAGTTTCAAAAAAGGAACCTTTCATTTAATGTGTCATTGAATATTAATAGCTCTGAGGTTTTCTATTATGATTTACGGCCAACAGAACGAGGAGTTTATAGATTTGGTGCATTAAATATATATGCTGCCGGATTATTCGGATTTATTAGTAGGCGTTATATATTTGACAATAATAAAGATGTTGCTGTATATCCTTCATTTATAGAAATGCATAAATATGAATTACTGGCGGCCTCACACCGACTGACTGATTATGGTATAAAACGTATAAGGCGAATAGGGCATGCTACGGAATTCGATCATATAAAACACTATATCATAGGCGACGATCCTCGTACAATTAATTATAAGGCTACTGCACGTATGAATCAATTGATGGTTAATACATATCAGGAAGAAAAATCTCAGCCGGTATACTGTCTCATAGACAAAGGACGTACGATGAAGATGCCGTTCAACGAGATGTCTCTACTCGATTATGCTATCAATTCAACATTGATGGTTTGCAGTACTGCGTTAAACAAGGGGGATAAAGCTGGTTTAATAACATTCTCAAAGAATATCGATGAGATACTTCCCGCCGACAAGCAACGCCGTCAGCGTAATAAGATATTAGAAACTTTATATGCTCAAAAGACCGATTTTAAAGAATCAGATTATGAGCGTTTATATATAACTATCCGCAGGAAGTTGACACAGAGGAGCCTGATAATTCTTTATACCAATTTCGAAACATTAAATGGTATGAGACGACAATTAAAATATCTGAGTAGTCTTGCCAAAGATCATTTAGTATTAGTTGCGTTTTTCTTGAATTCCGAATTTAATGAAGTATTGGATATTACGCCTACCAATCTGGAAGAAATTTTTAGAAAAGGGATGGCCGAAAAGTTATCGAATGATAAATTTCTTATTGTAAAAGAGCTTAATAGATATGGTATACATACAATATTATCTAAACC
>NZ_JAEPKU010000188.1 GCF_016652235.1 Dysgonomonas sp. Marseille-P4677 | reverse complement strand
ATTATATCTATTCATCTAACAATCGCCTAATTAAATTGATACTGAAGTTTTACAAAAAAAATACTTTAAATAGGTGAACTGCCCACCAAAAGTTGGACATAAAACGAGATTAAGATGTTTTTGACTTTTCGCATTTACCAGATTCCTTACACCCTGCAGCATTTTCATTTAGAACACATGAGACAACGGTATATCCACCATTACCACCCAGAATACTTTTTAATTGACTGTCGTCTAGTAGATTTACATCATTCAATTTCAATTTTCCTAATTTTTTCATTTTTTTAATTTAAACAGTTAAACATTCTTGAAAATTTTCAATATAAATAAAGTTGCGCAATATTTATTTTTCATTAATTAGCTTATATAATTTTATTTTGTCGTTTTCCTTTCTTATATCTATTTTTTCAAACATCATATCCGGATTTACCAAAAAACAACTAGGAACAGCGTTCAGCATATATTTTTGCAATATCCCTCCTTTTATATCGTATGAGAAATAACTTCGCCAAGGAATTTCATACCTCTCGAGTATCTTATTCCAAGCTTCAGCCTGATCCTTTGTATCAATGGAAATGTAGAGCATATCCAGTTTGTCTGACAAGTCGTTATATATTTGTTTATAGATAGGTATAGCTTCATGACATGGACGACATCCTACGGAAGAGAAAATAATCAATTTGTATTTTCCGTCATCTTTTATAAAAGGTTCTACTTGTAGGTTGTCACATCTTAATAAGTTGAACACGCTAATCTTTGTACTCAATTCATAAGTCTCTCTATCTTCAAGATATACTTTAAAAGAATTACCGGCAGGAGTGTTCTTTACCTTATCTGAAAACATAGAGTAGATTTGTTTATAAGTTTCCAGCTTAATATTTTCAGAAAAGAAACCATCTATTATTTTCATTATGGCCAACGAATTAGGATCTGATTTTATATACTCGATTATAGTGTCTAATGCTTCCTGCTGTGATATTTCGTTGTATCTCATTTCAGAGAGAAGAGTTGACATATTCTTGCCATTGACATATTCTTTGTCCGAACATGTAGTAGCCAGCACAAGGGCATTGTTATTGTCATCCGGGATGTGAAGAGGCTTTGCCGTGATAATC
The DNA here is from genome assembly GCF_016652235.1 of Dysgonomonas sp. Marseille-P4677. GTDB lineage: Bacteria > Bacteroidota > Bacteroidia > Bacteroidales > Dysgonomonadaceae > Dysgonomonas. Next base: position 4,878 of record NZ_JAEPKU010000188.1, on the reverse strand, counting down.
ACATCATGATCTTCGCTAAAATATAATATGTTAGTTACATTATATTTTACAAATTTTGAAGTATCAATTAATATTACTTCGTTCCAGCCTTTATCTTGTCTGTATGCAGAAATATCCAAGTACTGATAATCATAATAAATACTGTTCGGTATATTTAGTATCCATTTGTTATCGCTATGGTTTTCAAAATAAAGATCCTGTATAGTACTCCCTCTAAAATTTGCTTTTAGGGAATCAAGTGTAATCTCTTTTATATCTAATATCCATACCCGCTCTTTCATCTTGTCTTTGGAATAGCATTGGTTTGATAAACAGCATAATATCGCTATGAATATATATGTAAGATCATTTTTTTTCATAATACTAAATTTAAGTCTGTTATTTCGTAATAATCTTTGGGAAATAGATAGCCGTTTAATAGAATTATAGGCGTCGAATTTATTTTGTTAGCCCTAACCCATTCACTATGCTTGCTCAGTTCTGCCGCAACATGCTCATCCATCATATATTTTTCTGCAATTTGATATTCAGGGAAAGAAAATAAGGATACTCTGTTGTTATTATGGTCGAGATACCAATCGTCGAAAAGCTTTGAGGCTATTTCTTCTCCACCTTTAATATATGCTGCTGCAAGGAATTTAGTAGATTGGAGAGAGCTGCCATGACCTAAGTCGCTAAATATAAATTGAATGCACAGATCTTTATTGTATCTACGTAAGTAGTTTATTTTCTCATGTGCTAATATGCATCCGTTGCATAGCGGGTTTGTTATTATCGTTATAATATTTTTGGATTTTATATTTCCTAATTTAATTTGGGTTATATTTTCTGTATCATAGTGTTTTTCAGTTATTAGATTGTTAAATATGTTTTCCTTATATTTCAGATTATTAAATTTCTGAGCGACTAACTCCAAGGTCAAAACTTTAGAATTCATTAAAACATATTTGTGAATTAAAAGAAATACCATAGAGTATATTGCCCCAAGCACTATTATGTCTATTATTTCAAAAGTTGGAATAGTTATGAAATTGAAAAAAAACTTGTTAAGAGTAATAGCCAAAATAAGACTTGCACCATTAAACATAAAGGACACCATTGTTTTACTTTGAACTTTTGATACCATACGCTCCAAAAACTATATGGTAATGCACAAATATTGATTAAAACCAAATATGGTAATAAATATGGAGTGTAGAGTAGGATAATGGTATTAGCAAAAAAATAACAAAGTCCTATCTCACTCCAACCAATTACTCCCATAAATTTGGCAGCCGATGACTCCAAAACATCATTACAGCTTCCACGGCTGAGTAAAGAGCAAATTTTATCGGCATGGTTACTCGTTATCTTCATTTGTTTAAGTACAAGCAAATAACCGGCATACATCCCACCTAAGCTGAACAGCAACAATAGCATTAATCCTATATTCAAATAAATACGGTTTTGAACAAGACCAATAAAAGCAGATACAATCCAAATGGCAGGGAATAGTAATTGTAGAATATTAGTTATTAATTCTTCTTTTTTATTTTTTCTATATTCCGGTTCTATTAAATTCTCATTGGCTTCTACCAACAAAGTAGCGCCACTCCATATTTCCTTAAATTTATCGATAGACACCTCCAGCCTCTGGGTATTCTGGTAGTATGTAACATCGCCTTCTGTAATTTTTTCAACAAAGACAAAGTCTTTACCCGTATGAGCGATAAAAGGAGCCTCTATTTCTTGCAAGCGCTTGCTTTTTACGTATACTCCTATATTATCAATCCCATACAAAGACAACATTTTAGATAATCCGAACATAGTGTATTTATATGGATGTTCGTCAAATGTTTTTACCGTATATTTCCTTGTATATTTTACTTTTAGAAGATATAGTATACAAGCAAGGGGATTTTGTTTTTGGCTAGTAGAAAATATGTCCATAATAAAATTTATTTTGCTATTGAGTTTGCTTATCTATTATGTTATAAAAATATATTCAACTCTTATGCATTTCACATGTGTTAATACACACGACTTGCACTACATGTGTAGGCTATCCCCCTCTCTTCGTCCTAGTATTTGGTATCTTCATCTTTAGCCATACCCAATCCTTAGATTGATTCTATACCTTTACCCTTGACTATGCTTGTTTTAATGTATGTAATATTAATTTCCCTCCAGATAAAAGAAGCTTGGTTATAAGTGGACATTATAACCGAAAAATCGTTTTTCATGTAGCTCTAGGTATTAATTATATTTTGAGGATTCAAGCAAAATAAATGCAATGAGCAATAATTGCTTGCTTGTCTCCATATTTTAACATTTACAAATAATGTAATTTAATATAATACAGGCATAAAAAATCTGACCAATAAATAAAAAAATCTGGTCATAATTGTATATCATTAAGAGTACTCTGTCTTGAATCTTAAATGTCAAAAATAAAATGTGGATGTATCTATATGAAAAACTATATGCTAAAATACATAATACGTTTATTTACATTGTTATACGATTCTATAATCGAGAAAAATACTATATGGATATTGTGTGTTATTATTTTTTATATTAAATAAAGATTTTGCTTATATGAAAGTAAAAATATTTGTCGCAATATGGTTTCGTTATTGAACCGTGTAGAAACAAAAATGTTCTAGTATTAAAAAATATTTTGAGCTAAAAGGCAATTTTTTCTCTTAATAGCCAGATATCATAATCCTAAATCCCACTAACTATCTATTCTTATAAAAATAGATAGGAATGTACCGAATATTTTTAAACGATAGTGATTATCTAGGCGTGATAACGCAGGAAGCTCTGTCTCAGATGACATGCAATAATGCAGAACGATTTATTCAGGCAGAAGAATCGGCAGAGATAAGCCTGATAAAGTATCTGAGTGAAAATTACAAAATTGAGCTGGAGTTGAATAAAGGTAAGTATGTAGCAGAATATGACCGTCAGATCACATATCCTGTTGGAGTTCATTTGTACTATGAAGGTAAAATATACGAAGTGATCCGTTCAATAAGTGGATTTAAGGCTCCGGCAGGTATTGAATACTGGGAAGAGCATGTGGATATTAAAATAGAAATTGAATCGGTTGCTCATTATTCGCAATTCAAGACCTATTATCCGAATGATATAGTATCATACAACGGTGTTATGTACAAATGCCTTGCAGAGAATGTATAGTTAGATCACCAAGCAATACATAGCAAATCGCAGAAAAGCATACAATTTCAGTCTTATAATCTAAGTATCTCTTCTAAACTATATCTTTGGATGACAATTAATCGAATTGCTCATGAAAATCCAGATATTCTACCCCCATTCATTGAGTCTTTTATTTCAGAAATTAATACACCCCAATTACCTCATGCACTAATTAATGCCTTTATTGAAAATACTTGTTTAGCTCTTTGTGAAGGAACTAATATTGACGGTAAAGAAAATATTATTAAGGAATTAGAGAAGTCATTATTAAGAGTCGAAGGATTAAGTTTACAACAAAACAAAGAAAAACCTGAATTCAAGTTTGATCATATGGACTCTGTACCATATTGGTACGATCGGTTGACTTGATTATTTAAAACAGATAGAGGACATATTTTAGCATTAGCTAATGAATTTATTTGTAATGTTTGGAGTTTTAAAGGCGATGTTCACAAAGAAAATCATGTAAGAGCAAATGATTATAATAGTACCCAAAATAGGCATGGATTAATACCTCAATACGAAGATTTACAGCGATATTATGAGTTTCATGCAATGTTTTGTGTTGCAAGTATATTATGAAACTTTCGAAGAATGGGTTTGCAGTTATACTACGGTATATAATGGAATGTGGTTGTCTGATCTCAGAGATCCGATCTCGTTAGATACTCGGATTCACGAAGCTATAATAAAAAAAGATTGGATTAGTCATATTGAAATTAAAGATTATACAGATTATATTGGGTTGATGAATGGTGATTTATATCTAACTTTAAATTCTAATATAACAAATTATCATTCTAGAGATTATGAATCAATAGAAGTTCGTTCTGCTATTGCTTCTCGTAAAAAAGCTAAAGCTTTAATGTTTGAAAAGAAGTAAAGTTCTATTACTTCGATTGTTATCCTTACTTAGTCCTCTATAAAGCAAAAGATATCATTCAATCGTAGTAAAACAAATATTGAAGTCATCTTTACTTTTCGTTTTTGTTAATTTTGTTCAATAATATAATCATAAATGCCATATAGTTGATCACCTTTTATGTTACAGCCTTCCGTTCAAATCTATTGAGTAAAGTTCTGTAGGAGTCCATCCAAACATTTGTTCTTTCAATAGTATATCTTTGTTCATAAAGCTATTCATCAAATAATATATCTTCATCTTTATCACCATTCCTTTGGTTTAAAGCAGTGTTGGCCATTACACCGTATTCAATGCACTCATTTCTGAATCCTGCTGAATCAAATCCTGCATCAGCATTGACAAACAAGCCATCAACAGCAATCGTAGCCCTTATCGCAGATAGAGGTTACAATGGCCATAAAAAGATTAATTATATACTTACATAGATTCCCAAGTTCTTCAACAAAAAGAAACTAAATACTTACTAACAACAAAAGAGACGTGGACAACATAGACGACAAGCAGCCATCGAACCCATTATTGCAAACTTGAAGACAGATCTCCGACTCTCAAGAAACTTCTACAAAGGGATCTTCGGAGATAAGATCAACGTGACGCTTTCCGTGGCTGCATTCAACTTCAAAAAAATGATGAACAAGTAGAAAGAAGAATATAAAAAGAAACTTGTTCGTATTTTTGAATGGATACAAGCAAGAATCTTTATGTTGTTTTTAAACCTAAAGACTTTTTAAGCGAAGACTATATAACTA
>NZ_JAEPKU010000187.1 GCF_016652235.1 Dysgonomonas sp. Marseille-P4677 | reverse complement strand
AATTTTAATAAAAACTATTAAAGAGTGACAATACTCCTCCACGAAAAGACGTATCTTTATGCCTTAATTGCTTTGTTCGGTGTTTTTAGATGAAAATTGATAAATCCTATTCTGTATCCTTAATTGTTGCTATCTCTTTTTTCATGCAAGGTCTGGATACAACTGCCGTAAATACAGCTATACCTACTATGGCCAAATCTTTTGGCACAGACGTAGTTCATTTAAGTGCCGGTGTAACATCCTATTTAATAGCTTTAGCCATATTTATACCCGTTAGCGGATGGATTGCCGATAGATATGGTACACGAAAAGTTTTTTGTACATCAATCATATTATTCATATTAGCATCGGCTCTTTGTGGATTTTCTCAGACCCTTACACAATTTGTCGCTTTCCGTATATTTCAAGGAATGGCCGGAGCCATGATGACCCCTGTAGGCCGATTGGCCGTTCTGAAAACCACTCCGAAAGAAAAATTAGTAACAGCAATGGCCTATATTACATGGCCTGCACTGGTTGCACCGATCCTCGGGCCATTAGTAGGTGGTTATCTGACCACATACTGGCACTGGCATTGGATATTTTTTCTAAATGTACCTATTAGCATTATTTGTGTTCTTTTGGCATGGTATCATATTCCGGAAGAGAAGGGTAACAATCCGATAAAACCACGTTTCGATTTTGTAGGATTTGTCTTGAGCGGACTGGCACTGGCCGGTTTTATGTATGGAGTAGAATTATTTAGTCGTGCCGAAGTTGCATATTATATACCCGTAATAACCATTCTTATAAGTATTGGACTTCTATTCTTTAATATACGCTATTCTCGACATATCTCTAACCCTTTGATAGATTATTCTGTGATCAGAATTCCAACCTATAAAATTACTATATTCACAGGATCTATTTCGCGTATGGTAATTGGCGTTGCACCATATCTTGTACCGCTTATGTTTCAGGAAGGATTTGGTTTAAGCCCATTCCAATCGGGTACCTTATTCTTAGCAACCATGGCAGGAAACCTTGCAATGAAACCGGCTACAATATGGATTATGAGACACTATAATTTCCGAACTGTTTTGATCTCAAACGGATTGTTAGTGGCATTATTTACTTTTTTCACAGCATTATTATTACCTACAACGCCCGTTATACTAATTGTCATAGTCATGTTTTTGTCCGGAATGTTCCGGTCTATGCAATTTAGTGCCATTACAACCTTAGCTTTCGCCGATATACCTCAACCTCGGATGACCTCCGCAAATACATTATATAGCACAGTGCAGCAAATGTCAACCGGGATGGGTATTGCAATGGGAGCTGTATTCTTGCGCTTTTCTAATATGATAAATGGGAGTTCGGATCACTATAGTGTAGCGGATTTTCGACTCGCATTTATATTTGTTGCCATGCTAGGTATAATATCCTTATATGGATACACAAAGCTAACTCCTGATGCCGGAGATGTAGTCAGAATAAAAAAACGATAGCTCGCTTTATTATAATTTACTCTTTATAAAGGATAGCTTCCGCTTTACCCTCAACAATATCTTTTACTCCAGATTGTAATGTACTATATGTCACATTACCATCATATATTGTGTTGAATGTATAGCGCTCTTCTCCCTTAACTTCTATAAATTTGTAAGTGCCGGCACCACCAACTTCATTCGTAGGAACAAATTCTAAATAGATTGACGACTTTATACTACCATTTTTATCGGCAACATAAAATATATTCTTTACTAAAGGCCTGCAAGTTGGTTCTTCATAGCGTTCATAGGCAGAAATCTCATTTTCTCCAACAGAAAAATGATCCATACAAAACATATCGAAAATACTTGTAGGTTGTAACCGCCCTTCTTTATAAGCTGCATATAAGGTTTGTTTATACTCATTAGCCTTGCTATATAACTCTAAAGCATTACAGCATTCCACCAACTTCTCAAAAGAATAATAATCATCTGGAAAATATTCTGTAAGTTCTTGATAAGCGTTTGATGCATGCTTATAATTTTTATTATCAAATTCCAGTTTAGCAATATTATACAATACTGTCACATATAACTCTTTATCTTTGACGACCCGTTTTTTTGCCTCATAAAAAGCCTCCAATGCATTTGCCATATCATCCTGATTGGCATACACAGCCCCGATCATATAATACGCTTTTTCGGAAGGATTAGGACAATTTATTGCTTTTTGAAGACAAATAAGTGCTTTTGCATAATCATCCTGTGCAAAATAGATATCTCCTAAAGCTGTATGATAGTCCGACTCTTTTGATGATAGACTGATTGCCTTTTGCAAATTTGCTTCCGCCTGACTATAATCTCCCCTAGCCCCATCGATTACACCTTTTACAAAAAGGGCACGTCCGCTCTTCGAATCTTTCTGTATAGCTAAAACTGCATACTTTGAAGCATTTTCAGCATCATCTAAACGATAATATGATTGAGCAATATAAGATAACTCTTCAGCAGATAAATTTCTAGGCATACCTGCGTATTTGTCTACGATCTCCTGATAATCCTCATTCTCAAACATCGCTTTTATGCCATTATCGGGTTTAGACACTTGATAATCTGTCAAAATAGAAGCAGAAGCTAAGGAATTAAATGATCCTGCAAATATTGATGCCGAAATGAATAATGTACAAACTATATTTTTTTTCATTGTTATACTGTGTATATTTAAGTAAATGATATAATTCTATTATTAGCACTAATGATAGTATTCTTGTCGAATATAAAGGACTATAACTTTAAAACCATTTTTGTTTTCTCATCCATAGATAAGTAAAAATGGCTACTAATGCCAGAATTAACCAAGAGAAAATATAACCATATCTCCACTCTGTTTCAGGCATAAATTTAAAATTCATACCCCAGACTCCTACCATAAAAGTTAAAGGTATAAATATTGTGGACACAACTGTCAGACGCTTAATAATCTCATTCATCCTCAAGTTATTGTTATTATAGTATAAATCTAACAAAGAAGTAAGAGTTTCGTAAAAGGAGGCTAGGTCATCTAACATAGTACGCATGCGATCGTCAAAATCGTTGAAATAGATAATATTCTCCTCTCCTATCAACTTATTGGTATTATGCAATAAATTAGAGTATTCCTCCCTAAGGGATATCACCGAACGTTTGATATGAATATAGTCGACACGACAACGATGCAAAAACTGAAGGATATCTATTGAGTCTTTTCGAACGATCAGTTGGTCCTCTATATCAGAAAGATAATCTTCAACACTCATTATTGTATTAATGTTGAACAGATTGACTGCATTTAAAAGAATATATAAGAGAAAATCTGTATTTTTTTGTCTTATAAGCCCATTATTTTCTTCTATATCTTGTTCAATCTCCTCAAAGATAGGAATAAGTGCTTCTTGGAAACTTACGATAAAATTCTTCCCTAATATAAATGCAATCTGTATATCGTCTATGCTCTTTATACTGGTATCTAAATAAAAAGATGACATCAATACAAAAGTAACATTCTCATATGCCACTATCTTAACTACCTGCTGATCTGCCAGGAGATCTTTTACATCAAATCCATGCAATCCAAACTCCCGGCATATACGATTCACTTGTGTAGCGTCCGAGAGGCCAAAAATTTTAAACCAATTTACTTTTGAATTATCTATATTGTCTTTTAAAGAAGATGACAGGGAGAGATTTTTCACCTCCAAGCGAGTAGAGTCATATTGCAACAACTCAATCGACATCGGAACATCTTTATCTCCCAAATAGATTGGTTTCTTTAATAGATTATTCCGTTGTTTACCTTTCCCTTTCTTTAATGTACGCTTTCTCATATCTACCAATAGTATATCGCACAAATTAAATTATATCAAAAGTAAGAATAAAATACTATATTTGCAGCTTCACTTGACTAGAAATATAACAAACTAAAGAACTCTATATTGGTGATGAAAGAGGTACTTAATATATTAAAAAAGAAAAAAATACAATTTTTCTTTTTATTCTACATCCTACTATTAGTACCTGTGCTTTGTCCTCTAGCAGAGAATTTTACATTCCTGGATAAAGTTGCCGTTTTCATTGTATGCGGCTCGCTTTTTTCGGCAATACTTGTCATATCATTATTCATTAGTTCTAAACTAGAAAGGGTTATCTACTCTATATTACTAGCTATATCTATCATACCCGGATCTATTTTCCTTGCATACCTGCTTTTTGCACACGTTATGCTCGAGCAGAATAGTGTGACAAGCTTATTTGAAACTAATCCGGAAGAAAGCAGAGAATTTGTAGCTCATTACCTGAGTTTATGGGTTATCGCCGGAGTAGTATTATATGCAGCAATACCTATTGTGATGGTATGTACAATGAAATCTTTTAAGCCACTTAAAATAAAGAATCATAAATACTTATTTACAATTAGTATTGTCATTATTTTATGTATAGTTGGAATAAACAGGGTTTCCCGTTCTGTATATTTTATCAACATATATAAAACGTTTATAAGCTATAAGCTGCGGACTAATTACGAAATAAAAACAATAAAAGAACGCCCCAATCACGATTATACTGTCGAAAATAAATATCAGGATACAATTCCCCAGACAATAATAATTATAATCGGTGAATCTTTAAATAAACACCATATGTCACTTTATGGCTATTCCAGAAATACCAATCCTCTTTTATCTGAATATGGAGATAGCCTTATCATATATCAGGATGCTGTTGCACCACAAGTACACACAATCCCTGTTATGCGATCCGTTTTATCTATGTCGGAACGCGGACATCCCGAATATTTTACAGAAAAACCTTCTCTATTTGAATTATTCAACAGAGCAGATTATAATACTTATCTTATAAGCAATCAAGAATTTAGTGAAGACTGTAAATCAAGCTATGATATACTCCTTACATTAGCTAAAACTAAATACAATGTTGCAAAATATAAACAACATGACGATATTGTTCTACCGGTTTTAGATAAAATACTGGAAGAAGACAAGACCAAACACAAATTGATACTTATACACCTGATAGGAAACCATATGGCTTATGAATTCAGATATCCGAAAGAGTATATTATATTCAATTATACAAAAGACGGACTAGTCCCTGACGCGCCATACAGAGATGATAAAGCTAAACGGACAATCGACCGTTTTGATAATTCGGTACTGTTTAATGATTATATAGTGAGTAGCATCATAAAGACTATGAATAAGGAGAAGAAGCAGAATACTGCTGTAATATATTTTTCCGATCATGGAGAAGAGCTTTACGACTACAGGGAATTTGCCGGACACGCCTATGAAAAGGTTTCTCCCAGCATGAGCGAAATACCTTTTATGCTATGGATGTCTTCTACCTATATAAAAAAACGGAAAGATCTTATTTTTGATATAAACCGTCCATTTTCTACTGAAGACTTTATATATTCCATATCTGATTTAGCCGGGCTCGAATACAAAGATTACCAAGATGAGCGAAGCCTTTTCTCCAAAGAATTTATAAAAAAAGAACGTTATGTCGGCGAAAAAAAATACGAAGATATAAAGAAGCGATTTAAAGGAAATTAGTTTTCTATTTTAAAATAAAACATAATTTCGCCACGATAAGCACAATTTTCAACTTTTTTTTCTCGTTTCTATATCATAGACTAAAGCACTGCAAAAAGGAAGTATGCAGAAAAGAATTTTATAGACTTTTTTTCTTCTGGGAGATATATTCTTTTTATCTAATATTTTCTCTCTATAGGATTGAACATCCTCCTTACTCGTTTTTTTTACAATCCCCTCATTATGATGCCAATCCATTGTGTCGTTTATTGCTAGTAATATTTATAATTTTATAAATAGCGTTTTTTGAATTATACATAAAGCAACTCTTTAACAGAGTATTTTCTTTTAATCTTTTATTTGCTTCTGGATGATAGAATAAAAGTCCAAGAAGAGGATATTATACCTTTGTCTTTTTCTATATAAATAGATTAAATTAGTCCTCTCGATTTAAATTCAAGATATTTGTTTATAGAATTTATTGTCAGATTTTCAGG
>NZ_JAEPKU010000186.1 GCF_016652235.1 Dysgonomonas sp. Marseille-P4677 | reverse complement strand
ATTATATATTATGTGTTTTGTCTTCTATAAGATTCAGGTTTTGGCAGAACTGTTTAAATTAAAAATTTGAGTTAAAGTTTTTATGATTGTCGATACAAGCTTTCCGATCTTTTGAAAGCTATATACTTCTAATCTATTCAAATGTAACATTTTTATTTTACAGTAAGGAATTTTGGCTTAAAAAATGATTCGTAAATATAGGGTAAAAAATATAGAGACGATCCAATTTTTTCGGATCGCCTCTATATTTTTATAATGACTTTAGAAACTACTTAATGATTACATACTTTGCTGATGTCCACAGTGAAACCACTGTCGGCAGGCATAAATTTACCTTTGTTTTTTAGAAAAATAAAAAGATCGTCTATACTCATATTTTCAGCCGAGCAAGCATAAAATGTTTGATTTTCTCCAAATTTTTCTTTTATGGCCTCTTTTAATGAAGCTTCTGTATAGTTGTTTCCTTCCATCATATGAAGTACTTCGTGAGCATGTTTTTGTTCCATATAAAATTATGCATTAATTATTATCGGACAAAGATAATCTCTTTGTTGGAGAATAGTATGTAACAATTGTTACATACTATAAAACATTATACATCAGAAAAAATATTAAAAATTAAAAAACTTTTAGCAAAATGATTTGTTTTAATCATGATACAAACCAAAACATTTTTTATGAAGAAGGCTATTCTAATAATTAGCTTGGTTCTTTTTGTTTATACAGGAATACAGGCATGTTCACGTGTTGTTTATAAAGGAAAAGACAATCTTGTTCTCACAGGGCGAACAATGGATTGGAGTGAAGATATACAAAGTAATATTTGGATATTTCCCAGGGGTATGGAGCGCAACGGAATGGTTGGCCCTAATTCGATAAAATGGAAATCCAAATACGGTAGTATTATTACCTCGGCTTACGATATTTCGAGTACAGATGGAATGAATGAAAAGGGGTTGGTCGCTAATTTGTTATGGTTGGTAGAATCTCAGTATCCGGCTTGGGATCAAAAGAAGCCTGGTCTTACAATATCGGCTTGGGTACAATATATGCTAGATAATTTTGCTACTGTGAATGAGGCTGTTTCTGCTATGAAAGAGGAATCATTCGTAATCGTGTCTGATAAAATGCCCGACGGATCACGCTTTGCGACTCTGCATTTATCTATTTCAGATGCAGAAGGAGACAATGCTATATTTGAATATATAGATGGTAAGCTGGTTATACATCATGATAAATCATATCAGGTAATGACAAATTCACCTATATTCGAAAAACAACTGGCTCTCAATGAATATTGGAAAGAAATAGGAGGTACAGTTATGCTTCCCGGTACGAACAGAGCGGCAGATCGTTTCGTCAGGGCCTCTTTCTATGTGCATGCAATTCCTCAGACTGCCGATCCGTATATAGGTACAGCAGGTATATTCAGCGTTATTCGCAATGTTTCTGTTCCATATGGTATCAGCACACCTAATCATCCTAACATATCGTCTACCAGGTGGAGGACAGTATCTGATCAGAAAAATAAAATATATTACTACGAGTCGGTGCTTACTCCTAATACATTTTGGATCAACTTCAAAAATATTGACTTCTCGGAAAAAGCTCCTGTGAAAAAATTAAATCTGACAAAAGGGGAAGTTTATGCAGGTGATGCTTATAAAGATTTTAAAGTAAGTGAACCTTTCACCTTTTTAGGTATATAATATATACTATAGGATTAATTTATATGTATATATTCGGATGTCTCTCTTTTTTGACGATATCCAGTATCTTTTTTCTAAAAGATCTTCTTTATACATAGGAATTTTCTCCTATTTTTATTATGTTTGATGAACAGAAACTCAAATGAATTTGCACAATCTAAATTGTGGTTAATTCTAGACTTGTATTGAATATCAAACATAATATTAGATGAAAAACGGGAGTATAGTAGTTGTAGACGATAATAAAAATGTTTTAAGTGCTTTACGTATTCTATTGACAAATTACTTCGAAGAAGTATTTTTACTATCGTCTCCCAATTCGCTAATTACTACAATAAAGGAAAAGAATCCTGATATAGCGTTACTGGATATGAACTATTCGGCTGGAATCAATACGGGTAATGAAGGACTGTATTGGTTGTCTGAAATAAAAAAGATAAATCCGGAAATGCCTGTTGTTTTGTTTACAGCGTACGCAGATATTTCTTTAGCAGTAAGAGCTTTAAAGGAAGGAGCTACAGACTTTGTAGTTAAACCATGGGATAATACGAAATTGATCGCAACTCTTCAATCGGCATACGCCCTATGTGAATCTCGAAAAGAGGTAAAGAAGTTAAAAGAAAAACAAAAACTGCTAAATTCCGAGTTAAGCAAAGAAGAAGATATTTGCTGGGGACAATCCAAATCTATGCAAAGCTTACTTGATATGGTAAAGAAAGTAGCTTCTACAGATGCGAATGTTTTGATCACAGGAGAAAATGGAACAGGCAAGGAGTTGATAGCTAAAACAATACATAGGTATTCTTCCCGCAATAATGAAACTTTGGTGACAGTCGATATGGGGGCTGTAACCGAGTCTTTGTTCGAAAGTGAACTTTTCGGACATGTAAAGGGATCATTTACGGATGCCAAATCGGATAGAGCCGGCAAATTTGAAGCGGCAGATAAGGGTACGCTGTTTTTAGATGAAATAGGCAATCTGCAAATTACGTTACAAGCAAAGCTTTTAACAGCCTTACAATCCAGAAAGATAGTCAGAGTGGGTAGTAATAAGCCTATAAATGTAGATATTAGGCTTATTTGTGCTACCAATGCAAATTTGTTTGAAGAGGTTTCGCAAGGATTGTTCAGAGAAGACTTATTATATAGAATTAATACTATCCAGCTGGAAGTTCCTCCTCTGCGTCAAAGAGCGGAGGATATTGCTCAACTGGCAATTTATTTTCTTAATCGTTTCAAAACAAAGTATAACAAGCCACATCTTGTAATTAGTAAAGAAGCAATAAAGAAATTAGAAAACTATTCTTGGCCGGGAAATGTGCGAGAATTACAACATGCTGTGGAGAAAGCTGTAATCTTAAGTGATGGTGATATTCTGCATCCATCAGATTTTTATATGAGGACCATAGAAGAGAAGGAGGCTATACTTGAATCTATAACATTGGATGAAATGGAAAAAATATTGATTCAGAAAGCAATGAAAAATAATGATAATAATATATCAGCCGTTGCAAATGAATTAGGGGTAACGCGTCCTACTTTATATAATAAACTTAAGAAATACGGACTATAAAAGAAAACCTGCGATGTTTAAATCGATTGAATACCAGCTATATATTTATTTAATTCTCTTAGTGGCTTCTACAGGTTTAGCGGTCTATCTATTTACTATTCAGGCATATGTATATGCTATATTTTTTGTTTTTCTTATAGGTTTCTCTATTGTTAGGCTTTATATGACCTATAATAAGTACAATAAAAATATTTTGTTCCTTCTTAACGCGATTGAAAGCGGAGACTATGCTTTCAATTTTACGGAGAAAAAACTGTCCAGAAGAGAACGGGAATTGAATAGGATGATGAACAGGATCAGGGATATTTTGTCTAAAGCAAAACAGGAGGTTGTAGAAAATGAAAAGTTTCTTAGCCTAATTATTCAGAACGTTCCCACAGGATTGATTATTTTGGACGATAGAAATAATGTTAGACATGCCAATAGTGCAACCACAAAACTACTCGGTCTGCCTGTTTTTACTCATCTCAACCAACTGAGAATAATTAACAAGGATCTCCCAGATATGTTTAGGGAGTTGAAAGTCGGTGACGAAAATAAGCAAATTAAAATTCTTAATGAAAAGGAAGAAGTACAGATAAGTTTGAGTGTATCAAGTATCAAAATTCAATCTGCAAGCTTAAAAATTATTACACTCTACTCTATCAACGACGAATTGGAGGCAAAAGAAATGGAATCGTGGGTGAAATTGATTCGGGTAATGACTCATGAAATCATGAACTCTATAGCCCCGATTACATCACTTACAGATACCTTGCTGTTCTCATACAAAAATCTTGATTTTACCGATTTTCAGATGCTGAAAGATACTACTATAGACGCACTTTCTGTTATAAACTCAACCGCCAAAGGGCTTACCTCCTTCGTGGAGTCGTATCGGCAATTTTCCGGAGTAGCCAAGCCAACATGTGTAAGTATTCAGTTGCTACCGTTTATTAGCTCTATACTAATGTTGGAAGATGCTGAAATGAAATCTAAAAATATTAACGTGGCACTAAACTATGACTCTGAGGAATTGACCGTTTTGGCTGATAGCTCACAGTTGAGCCAAGTTATAGTTAATCTGTTGAAGAATGCAATTGAAGCCCTAAATGATGTTCAAAATCCTACAATAAAGATAAATATATCGAGAGAACAAAAAGATAAGATACAAATCAATATTGCAAATAATGGTGCAGCTATTCCATCCGAAGTCGTTGAAAATATATTTATACCTTTCTTTACTACTAAAAAATCAGGGTCGGGGATAGGCTTGAGCGTTTCCCGATATATAATGAGGCTGCATGGCGGTAATCTAAAACATTCTTTCGAAGATGGTTGGACTATATTCAGCCTTAGTCTATTAAATGAGTAATATTTATCCGGAACAACTAAAATATACGCTTGTTATTCGCTACTTAATGATTTTACAGGATTGGCATTTGCAGCCTGCCAAGTCATTATACTGACTGATATTAGTGTTAATGATAATACAATAAGTAGTGCTACAAGAAAAACGATAGGAGTAATGCTGATTCTATATGCAAAATTCTCTAGCCATCGATTGACAATATAATAAGATATTGGAGCTCCTATAATGAAGGCTAAAGTAACATATTTAACAGAGTCATAATTGAGTATATTTAAGACTTGTATTACGGTTGCTCCATTTATTTTTCTGATAGCAATTTCTTTCTTGCGTTGTTCTACTTGATAAAGAGCCATTGCAAAAATACCCATTACTGTGATTACTATAGAAAAGACGGAGAATATCGTTATAAGTTGTGATAAACGGCTTTCTTTTTCATACCACTGATTAATGGTCTCATCAATAAACTTAATTTCTTGCAATGAATGCCCTATAAATTTAGTGTGAGTTTCCTTTATTTGTTTTGCGGTTTCAAATAAATCGGCATTTGGTGATATTTTTACAAGCAGGCTCCAAGGATAACGATCGTCCGTCATCGGTTGTATAAAGGCTGGACCAATAGGTTTGGTCAGGGGACGGAAATGAAAATCTTTAGCAACACCCGTTACCGGATATTCATTATTTCCAAACTTAGCAATATAATTTGTTGTATCAACATTTAGTATGTTCATGCTTTGCTCATTCATAATTACTCCACCTAGTTGATGCATCCCTGTTGGAGTAATATCTATATCGAATATCTGATAAAAAGAAGAATCGACTGTGAAAATCTGAAATCCTACACTTTCCCCATTTATTTCTTCAGTATTATTATTGCCTCCATCTATAGGATTTCCGGCGGTGAAAGAAGCAGCTTCAACATCTGGTATTTTCATTATCTCGTTTTTGAGTGCTGCCTTTTGACTGGCTGAACAAGGTTGTGAAATAATTAAAGTTCTGTTTTTATCTACACCTATATTATTTTTGATTAAAAAGTTGAATTGCAACAAAATAAAGAATCCAACAATAATAAGAACAATAGATACAGTATATTGAAAAGAAGTGAATATCTTCGAGTATATCGATTTTAATTTACGTTTATATCTGCCTTTCAGAATCTCAATAGGTTGAAATTTAGAGGTCATCAGGGCAGGTATTATTCCGGCAATAATACCTATTAGAATGAGGCTTGATAATCCTATTACAATATATTGAACAGAAAGATAGGTCTCCAAATGAATTTGGGAATTTAAAACATTTTCAAAATAAGGCCTTAGTAGCAATGCTATTGCAAATCCTAAGATGCTTGTTATAAATATCATTACTATAGACTCTAGCAAACCTTGTAGAATAATCGATTTATTATCTGCACCCAAGAGCTTTCTCGTAGCTATTTCGTTTGCTCTGATAGAGGTTTGTGCTACAGTCATATTTATATAATTAAGTATTGCCACAGTA
>NZ_JAEPKU010000185.1 GCF_016652235.1 Dysgonomonas sp. Marseille-P4677 | reverse complement strand
CATATAGACAATGCGGTTAATTTCGGACGTCGTATGTGTGAAAAACTGAAAGAACTGATTCCACGTCAACAATTTGATATTGCCATACAAGCCGCTATTGGAGCTAAGATTATTGCTCGTGAAACAATAAAAGCTGTACGTAAAGACGTTACTGCAAAGTGTTATGGTGGTGATATTTCACGTAAACGTAAGCTATTAGAAAAGCAGAAAGAAGGTAAAAAACGCATGAAACAAGTAGGTAACGTAGAAGTTCCACAAAAAGCATTTTTGGCTGTATTGAAACTGGATTAGCTAACAAGTCCATTAATAAATAGATGATTAAGAACATTATACCGTTTTATATTTCCTCAGAAAAACTGATAGTAAAATCAGAAGATTGTTATCAGTTTGACTCTGATGGAAAGAGATATATTGACTTTGAATCAGGTGTATGGTGTACTAACATTGGACATAGTAATAAATACATTACTAACCTGATAGCTTCTCAAGCAGAACAATCTATTCATCACGGATATAAATTTCGGAATGAGTTTGCTGAAATGCTATCAAAAGAACTACAAAGAATAATAGGTATAGAAAATGGGGCTAGCGTCTTTCTTAGTTCCGGCTCGGAAGCAGTAAATCTAGCTATAGTTATTTCACAACATATCATTAACCGAAAAAAAATATTAAAAATAGACAATACATATCTTAGTGCATATGGATTTGGACAAATAAGCACTGATAATGAATATATTACCAACGTACGCTATAATGATATTGAGTCTATAAAGAAAATTAATTTCAAAGAGATTGCATGCCTTGTATTAGAGACTGGAGGAGCTTCTATTGATATAGTCCAATTTCCTGAATATAGCTTTGTAAAAGAACTCGTTGATATTGCGAAGTTGAATGGTTGTATTATTATAGCAGAAGAAGTAACAACAGGAATGGGTAGAACCGGAAAATGGTTTGGATTCCAACATTACGATATCATACCAGATATAATTGTTATAGGAAAAGCTATTGGTAATGGATATCCCGTTAGTGCTGTAACAATCAGCAACAAAATAAATAGAGAATTCTGTAAAAACCCGTTCCGATATGCTCAATCCCATCAGAATGATCCTTTGGGCTGCGCAATTGGACTGGAAGTAATAAAATATATAGAGAAGAATAATCTCATAGACAGAAGTAATACAACCGGTAAATACTTTAAGGAACAATTAGAGTCCTTAAAAAATAAATATAAGAAGCATATTAAGAGTGTCAGAGCCAGAGGACTTATGTTCGCAATGGAATTTACCCCAACAATTAATATAGAGTGTATTAGCAATAAACTATTTGAAAAAGGAATTATTATAGGATATAAACATGAATCTTTAAGATTCTTACCTCCACTGACAATAAAACAATCAGATATTGATGTTCTTATAAAAAGCCTGGATGAATTATTATCAAATAAAAATAGAACATAAAACATGAATAATTTCAACAAAATAGGCATAAAAGATTTCACACCTGATTCTTTCGGATTGAAAGATAAATGGATGCTAATCAGTGCAGCCAAGCCAGATGGTACGGTCAATACAATGACAGCTAGTTGGGGTGGTTTTGGAGTTATGTGGAACAAAGAGGTAGCTTTCGTTGTTATAAGACCTCAACGTTATACAAAAGAATTTGTAGATAGTACAGATTCCTTATCTCTTACCTTCTTCGACAAGAGTTATCTAAAAGCTCTTGGCTACTTAGGTAAAGTATCAGGTCGGGACGAAGACAAAATAGCAAAAATGGGGTTAACAACAATATCAGATGATGATGTTCCTTATTTTGAAGAGGCTAACACAGTAATTATCGCAAAGAAGCTTTTTGTTCAAAAAATAGAAGAAGAAGCTTTCCTTGATAAAAGTATAATAGAACGCTGGTATCCCGAAAAAGACTTTCATTATTTATATATAGCCGAAATAACTAAGATTTTGCAAAAATGAAGTATGAAGAAATAATTTTAGATAAATTTACAGTTGTCGGTATATCAGTACGCACGACCAATCAAAATCATCAATCGCAAGGTGATATTGCAAAACTATGGGAGACCTTTATAAGGAATGGTTATATTCAACAATCGCTTCCTAATAAAATATCCAATGATATATACTGTATCTACACTGATTATGAAAGCGACTATACCGGCGAGTATACAACCCTTATAGGGTATAAAGTATCAACATTGGAAGGTATACCGTCCAATTTGAGCCTTGCAATAAAAGAATTTCCTCAAGCAAAATATAATAAATACATATCGGAAGGAGAACTTCCCTATGTTGTAGGTAAGACATGGGCACATATCTGGAAATCAGATATAGACAGAGCATATAAAGCTGATTTTGACGTTTACGGAGAGGATGCAAAAGATCCCTCTAACGCCAAAATAGCAACTTATTTATCCATTAAATAAATTTACACTTTACTAAAAGAATGAGAAAATGGCGCATCGAAGACTCGTCTGAGTTGTATAACATCGCAGGATGGGGTATTAATTACTTTTCTGTAAACGAGAAAGGTAACGTTGTTGTAACTCCGAAAAAAGACGGAGTAGCTGTTGATTTAAAGGAAGTGATGGACGAACTACAACTTCGTGACGTATCGGCTCCTGTATTGATCCGTTTTCCGGATATTTTGGATAATCGGATTGAAAAAATCTCGACGTGTTTTAAACAGGCTGCCGAAGAGTACGAATACAAAGGGCAAAATCATATTATTTACCCCATTAAGGTAAACCAAATGCGCCCCGTAGTAGAGGAGCTCATTAGCCATGGTAAAAAATTCAATATCGGACTTGAAGCAGGTTCTAAACCAGAGTTACATGCTGTTATTGCTATTAATACCGATCCCAATTCCCTTATTATATGCAATGGATATAAAGACGAAAGCTACATAGAATTGGCACTACTGGCACAAAAGATGGGTAAACACATCTTTATTGTTGTTGAAAAGCTAAATGAGCTATCTCTTATTACAAAGGTTGCTAAAAGATTAAAAATAACTCCAAATATCGGGATACGCATCAAGCTGGCAAGTTCAGGCAGTGGAAAATGGGAAGAATCGGGGGGAGATGGAAGCAAATTCGGACTCAATTCGAGTGAACTGTTAGAAGCATTAGCATATTTGGAAAAGAACAATATGAAAAACTCACTTCGTTTGATTCATTTTCATATTGGTAGCCAAATAACTAAAATACGTCGTATAAAAACAGCTCTACGTGAAGCCGCACAATTCTATGTACAATTGCATGCTATGGGCTTCAATGTGGAATTTGTAGATATAGGTGGAGGCTTAGGTGTTGATTACGATGGCACACGCTCTTCATATAATGAAAGTAGTGTAAATTATTCTATACAGGAATACGTAAACGACTCTATTGCCACGATGGTAGATGCTGCAAATAAGAATGATATCCCCCACCCTAATATTATTACCGAATCGGGACGTTCATTGACAGCGCATCACTCGATACTTGTATTCGAAGTCCTGGAAACAGCCACTCTACCTGAATGGGATGAAAACGAAGAGATATCTGAAAATGATCACGAACTAGTTCGTGAGCTATATCAAATTTGGGATGATTTGAGCCAACCGCGCATGCTCGAGGCATGGCACGATGCCCAACAAATAAGAGAAGAAGCTTTGGACCTATTCAGCCTTGGTTTGCTCACTCTAAAGACAAGGGCACAAGTAGAACGACTCTATTTTTCCATTGCAAGAGAAATATTTCATATTGCAGGCCGGTCGAAGCATGCTCCTGAGGAATTGAAACAACTATCTAAATTGTTGCCGGATAAATATTTCTGTAACTTCTCATTATTTCAGTCATTACCGGATTCATGGGCCATAGACCAAGTTTTCCCAATAATTCCTATCCATAGGTTGGATGAAAAACCGGACAGGACAGCCACCCTTCAGGATGTAACCTGTGACTCGGACGGAAAAATAGACAACTTTATTACCAATGGTAATCAGTCTTCTTATCTGCCTGTTCACTCCAAAAAGAGAAATGAGTCATATTATCTAGGAGTATTCCTTGTTGGAGCATATCAGGAAATATTAGGTGATTTACATAATCTGTTCGGAGATACTAATGCAGTACATATTTCAGTCAATAAAGATGGATACGAAATAGAACAGATGATAGATGGTGAAACTGTAGCCGAAGTGTTAGAGTATGCTCAATACAATTCGAAGAAACTTGTACGCACAGTAGAAACATGGGTAACCAGCTGTGTGAAACAAGGTTCTATTACGGTAGAAGAAGGAAAAGAATTTTTGTCCAATTATCGTTCTGGGCTATACGGATATACATATCTGGAATAATCACCCAATTTACAATATACTCTCCTTTCGAACTTCAATAATTTGAAAGGAGGGTTTTTAATCCAGACTACAAACTATGAAATACATTAGATCTATTCTCTCAATTATCATCGCTGTATTATTTTCCAACTGTTCAGTTTATGAAAATATATATTTCTCCGAAAATGGAAATATAAAATATGAGATGTCTATTGATGCCGGTGAGATGATCGCGACAATGTCTTCGATGGAGATAAATGCGCCTGATAATATCCCTTCAGATACCATAATACATTTAATAGACTTTATAAAAGATTCACTTGATTTATCATCTGAAAATATTCAAGATGCAATTAAGAATATAGAACCTATATATCTTAAATATGAAAACAAGATAAATGAAAGTAAATTAAACATTTCCATATTCGGTAATTTTGAAAATTCTGATGCACTCAATAAAGCTTTTGCAGCAATGTCTCTACTCGACCAATATACGAATAAAGGGAAAGATAATGATGAGAACCAAAACAGCCTTCCGGTAGAAAAGCTATTTAGATGTAGCTTGTTATGGGATGACGTAACAATGAAGCGAGTAATTGATCCTACCAATAATAATGAAAGTGATAAAGAATCGTCTCCAAATTCTAAACATAATACTTTATATAAATTCTTTGCAAATGGAGGAATGGTCGTTAAATATCATTTTCCGAAAAAGATAATAAAAGTTAGCAATCCTGATGCCACTTTATCTCTTGATGGCAAAGTAGCTATTATAGAATATTCGGGTTCTATGCTTACCGAACCTACAGATAAATTATCAATAGAAATAGCAACAGAAAAATAATTATACGAATAGCTAATATAATAAAGTAAGACGAACATTTTATACTAGCTCTTTATTTTCATGGGTTTCCATTACGATAAGCCCCTACCTCAGAATGGAGTCGTGTAATGTTGCATACTTAGGACAACATCTAAAACATTTATAGAGATTTCTTAACACTTGAAAAACAACGTCAAATAAAAATTAACCATATAATTGACTTTAGCTGAAAATAATCTTCAAAAATAGGCTATTGGCTAACTTCTACACATCTACTCCATAAGAATTACAGACACTGGTCTTTAGATAATAATCGTTCTGATATTAAACTTTGATTTTCAACACTTAAAATCAATCAAGACATATATCATACTTACTTCCTATCATCTATATTATTTTAGTCCGGCATTAATCTAATATTTACTATAAATTTCTTTTCTAGGGTTATACCAATTGGGGTTTTAAATTTTCAATAAGAAATACCAGAAAAACATACAGATAAGAAAAAATGGTAAACAAAATTGCGGATATGGGTAACTGTTTTTATTTCCAAAGGATTTAGCTTTGTATCTATCGAACAAACTTAGGTAAGTAGCTTAAAAGTTAAAAAAATATCACTAAGAAAATGAACAAATAATGATGTCTGAAATACATCCAGAGGCATTCTGCATAGAAGAAAACCATATGATTAGGTGAATAACAGTCAGTACGACATCAATTTATTTAACTGAGGACTAAGTTGGTCCATGGTTTATTCAATTATATCATTATAAGAGTACATATAAAGAAAAAGATTGGAATATATAACACTTTTTAGGAATCAATTATGAACTTTTCAAATAAGTATTCGGGTTGTCTAATCAGTAATGATAGCTTGCGTCCTTCAATTGAGCTAAGAGCCATTACCAAAGAGCAGAATTTCGAGGATCATAGCCAATATTGCAAGATTGTCATCTCATTAAATGGAGAGGCTTCTTTTTCTTTTGGAAAAACAATCGATCATCCATTCCAAAAGGGTAAAGCCATATTTGTACCTCCCGACTATTCTTTCTCGTTTAATACTAATGATAAGGCAAATTTATTAATATTCAGGTTGTCTAGCAT
>NZ_JAEPKU010000184.1 GCF_016652235.1 Dysgonomonas sp. Marseille-P4677 | reverse complement strand
ACGATATGCACCAGTTGAACCTGTATGATTACTCGGCCAGGTATTATGAAAGTGCTGTGGGAAGATTTACCAGTGTGGATCCTAGGGCAGAAAAGTTCTATAGTTGGTCTCCTTATGCGTATTGCTATAATAATCCGATTAAGTTTGTTGATCCGGATGGGAAAGTTCCGGTTTTACCTATTATTATAATTGTTGCATTATTATTAAACTCGGATGTTGTTGTTGCTCCAACAGGCGATCCATCAGATGGAGCCAAAATACAAGAGGCTAGAGATAATTACAATATGAATAATCTAGGTATTCTAGTGCCATTACCAGGAGGATCTGGAGCTAGTACTCTATCTGGTACGGTTGGAAAACAGTTTATTAAAGAAACAGGGAAACACGCTGAGAAACAAGTAGCAAAAGAAGTTGGAAAACAAATTGGAAAAGGAGTAACGCATCAAACATATACAAAGCAAAGACCATCAGATGGGAAAATCTATTCAGGGAGAACAAAAGGAAAAGGAACACCCGAAGAAAATATAGCGAAAAGGGATAAGAAACATCATAAAAATAAAGAAGGTTATGGACCCGCAGAACTTGATAAGTCTTCATCTAATGGTGATGCTATAAGAGGAAGAGAACAACAATTAATAGAAAAAAATGGAGGTGCGCAATCGCAAGGAGGAACTTCAGGGAATAGTATTAATGGAGTTAATCCTAAAAACCCTAATTCTAATAAATATGATGATGCTGCAAGAAAAAATTTTGGAGCTCCTTAAAAAAAATATAATAAAAAAAATGAAAAAACAAAGAATAAGTAAAGGTGCAATATTGGAAATCTGTATTGATAAACAATATTATGTTTATGCCCAAATATTAGAAAAAGCATCATATGCTTTTTTTGACTATAGAAGTAAAAAACAATTAAAAGATTTTTCTATTTTATTAAATAGTCCTATTTTATTTATTGTCAGTGTATATGATGATGTTATAACTGAAGGGCATTGGATAAAAGTAGGCAAGCTTTCAATAAGGAATGATTTACTACCATTACCTATGAAATTTATACAAGATGTATTGGATATAAACATTGTGGAATTATATGATCCAAATACAGGAGAAATTTTTCTTGCGACGAAAAATGATTGTTTAGGGCTTGAACGTTCTGCTGTGTGGGAAGCTGAACATGTAGAAAGCAGGATTAGTGATTTTTATAATGGAAAAAAAAACATTTGGGTGGAGCAGTTGAAAATGAAATAAAAGGTTATGCTTCATCCTTTGTTATTTACCCAATTCTCCTAATCTCAAACTTAATATACTCCTTTCCTTTGTTCACTATTTTGGTTTCAACGGTAGCCTTTCTTATAAATTTATTGTCGAAACCGGATTTCTTACTCAAGACGTCTTGAATAAGTTTAACCGGATTGTCTCAGTCTGAAAGAGAGTTGTTGAATCATTTTCATTTACAACATCATCGAATATAAAAAATCTCCTTGTACGATAAAAAAGTTACAATTAAAAACAATCAAAAATCAGTTATTTTTGTCACTTTTTTCTTAGCTTTATTTTTGGCTATAGAGATGGCAAAATGCACTGACTCAATCTCTACGACTATTCGACAGGATATTACGAAAGCGCAACAGGAAGGTTTGCCAGTGTCGATCCATTGGCGGAAAAGTATTACTCGATTAGCCCGTATGTGTATTGCGCAAATAATCCGATTAAGTTTATTGATCCGGATGGAAGACAAATATGGCCTGTTAGTCCTTTATTAGGCACCCATAATCCCGTGATTCCTATGGAACGAAATATTAGCATGATGAGTAATGCTGATAAAATAATAAGAGTAGGATCTAAGTCTGGAACCGAAAGTAAACTTAATCCAGCAAGACTTCAATCTGGTCGTAATATAGAAGCAGAACAATTACAAAAGTTGGAATTAGAAAAAAATACAGAGTCATTTACTAGAATAGATCCCAAAACAGGGAAAGAGGGTACGACAATTCCAGATGCAATGAAAAATGGACAGACTGTAGAAATAAAAAATGTCAAGCAACAAGGCTTGTCTAAACAATTGAGGCTACAAGAAAAAATCTCTAATGAAAATGGAACAAAGCCGTTGCTTCATATAAACAAGGATGCAACAATAACGAAACCTGTGCAAAATTCTTTTGAAATATCAACATATGGTAATTCATCCGTGATAGTACCAGATAATACAAGAGTTGCTACTCCAGTCCTCAAAAATCCGATACAAGAACAGCAAGATGCCCGAAAGTATAGGGAAGATAATTATTGGAAGCAAGCGGTAGAAGAAGGTAGAGTGGCATAAATACTCTGCTAAATTAGTTTATGCAGTTAAATTACGAATAACCTCATTAATATGAAATTTATGGAGCAAAAATAATATAAACTAATTTAAAATACATACTTAGCTATAAATTAAACTATTAAAACAGATGGATGAAGAATTGTTAATAAATAGTATTATTCCATATTTAGAGTGTTTCTTAAAGGAAGATCAATCTTTCTATCCGTTTGCTATGATAATGGATAAAGATGAGATTGCAAATGTAGTATCTCCAGAAATAGACGACGAGTATCCTACCTCAGAATATCTTATAAATCTTTATGAGCAAGGAATAAAGAAAGAATATAAAAAAAATAGAAATAAATATGTGCTAGCTGTAATATGTATTGATGTTTTTGTTAATAGTGAGGCGAGCAAACAAAATGCAGTTGAATTTAGGTTAATAAGTCCTTATATGGAAAAAAAAATTTATCTAAAATATACGATTAAAGACAATCATATTTATTGGGATAAATTAGATTCTTAATTCCTGTTCTTTGAAATTTGCAATCACGAATTAATTATCATTGCGATTTTCAATTCACTATAGAAATTATTCTGTCGATGTCATTATTGGCAGGGGAGGAGAATTTATCTATAGTATATACGCTTTGTTCAGTGGAGTAAAAAAGATACAGTATGGAGACTATTGCAAAATGTGTTACGTTTGTTACCTTTTTCATTATTCTTCAACAGCTTCAGGCGTGAAGCTGAAGACAGAGCAGCGCTATGACCCAACATTGGTTAATTCTCCGATAGGCACCACCACTCCTGCAACCGATGGACTGACCGATTATAAGAACACCGACTATGTAGGTAATATCATTTATGAGACCTCCAAAAGCTCGGCTGGAACGGTAAATAAGACCCGCATACTTGTAGACGGAGGTTATATTGAAAATGGAGTATATCACTATTACCTGGTAGATCATTTGGGGAACAACCGTGTAGTAGCCAATGCCAGCGGTACGATCAGCCAGCGAAATCATTACTATCCTTTTGGAACAGCCTTTGCCGAAAAATACGATGACGGTAAAAACCAAAAGTACAAGTACAATGGCAAAGAGTTGGACGATATGCACCAGCTGAACCTGTATGATTATTCGGCCAGGTATTATGAAAGTGCAGTGGGAAAGTTTACAAGTGTGGATCCGTTGGCAGAAAAGAAACCTTGGTTATCCCTGTACCATTATTGCAGCAATAATCCAATTAACAAGACTGATCCGAATGGTAGAGATGATATTTTTAATGAAAAAGGATTTTATGTAAAAAGTACAAATACCGAAACTAGAGACATAAAGGTTACTATTGGGGGGAAAGAAGTCTCCGTATTAGAGCTAAATCTAGACAATTCTAAAGAAAGACAGATTGCTGCAAATATTGTCGGTCATTATGCAATGGAAGCAGGAGTATCATTTATTGATCAGAACGGAGTAAAAATAGGGAGCGACCCTAAGGGTAATGTAGGGGTCGCAAGAATGCCAGGAGATGAGAATGTTGCTGCGTATAACAAAGGTGATAATATTTTTATAAGACGAATAAATGGAACATTACATCCAGTGATGGAAGACGGCAACAATATGGTTAATACGTTTGTACATGAAGATGTACATAAAGTAAACGATCATAGTACCAATGAAGAAATTAAAACAATAGAAAAAGAAACGATGGCTGTTTCGGGACAGATATCTCATTCTTCATATTCTAAAACAACAAGTCAATTTCAAAGAGGAGTTCTTAAAGGTTATGGAACAATTCTCGGTGGAACCAGGATGAGTGATGCTTCCATGATGAAAAGAGTAGAAGCTATTAATGCTCTTTTACCTAAAGATGTCAAATGGAAGTTGAATTTCAAACCTAACTTTGGTAATCCAATAATAGAACCTATACCAATAAAATAATATTATGTATGAATAAAATTTTTATATTATCAATTTTATCGTTTCTTTTTTTTATGTAAGAAAGAAATAAGTAAGAAAAGTTTAATCTATGGTGGAGATAAAGGTTATAAATATTGGTTGATTAAAAGCGATACAGTATATGATAGTGGTTCTCATTCTTTTAGGTATCTAGATGAAAATGGGAAATGGCTAGGTTTCTATATTAACCCAAAGGGTGAATTCGTTGAAAATAAATCTCCCGATGATGTTATAATGATTCACACATGGTCTTTACTAAATGACGGAGCTGAATCAAATTCATATTTTATCGAACTTAAGTAATATTGCATGCAAATTGCATGAATATATAAAAACAAAAAAGAGCTAGATGTGTATCTAACTCTCTGATTCTTAACTGTCTGTATACCAGGATTCGAACCTGGGACCCCCTGCTCCCAAAGCGAGCAAATTAACTTTTTTAAGTAATTTTATTTGCTCCGAAATATCTATATTTGCACTGTAAATCAATTAGATATATTTTGCATTTGGTTTGATCTGTTTGCATTTTTAACGTCACGAAAACGTCACGGATTTTCAAGTATAAATATAGATTATTTTATGACAAAACAGTTCACAAATAAAGGGTTCAATTTTAAGCTTTATCAAAAGAGAATAGATGGTAGTTATGCCATTTCACTAGTCCTAAGATTCAACAAGCAACGAACAATTATAAGTTTGCCTTTTTATGCCAAGCCTGAACAATGGAACGAAAAACGGAATCGATATATTGATGACGATTTTGCAAAGGATTACATCAAGGAAAATGATTTACAAGGTAAGGCTCGAAAAGATTATATAAACTCTTTACATCCCGAAAGATTTGCTAATAACGTCTATCTCGATAATAAGACTACAGAAATAAGGGAAATTATTAATGATTTCGAACGTCGTAAAGTTCCATTTACCAATGAGATGATTAGAGAAAAGTTGTTTGTATCAATAACATCTTCTTCCATTCATGACTACTTGATAGCACACATTAATAAACTACACAAATCAGACGAATATAATACGGCAAAAACATTTGAAAATCTCTTAGATTGCTTAAAACGATTTGATTCTTATTTGTATAAAAGACTTTTTGCAGATATAACCTACAAATATGTACTTGACTTCTATAACGAGCAAAAGAAATTAGGGCGAAAAGATAACGGAATACGTGTAGACCTGAGTGCATTGAGATCATTACTCAATAAAGCAATAAAAGAGGGAGTCGGTAGTCCCGAAACTTATCCATTTAGTTATCAATATGGGACATATACAGGAAAAGAAATATTCAATATAACAGCTTTAACAAAAGAGAAGACTAGAAAACGATTTATACCAGAGGAATATTTGAAGAAATTCTATGACTTCGAGTTCTCGTCTATTCCTCATATAAGAAGTAAGGCTTTATTCTTCTTTTCTTTTTTCTGTGGAGGAATCAATTATATTGACATGGCTAAAGTCAAAAAGACTGATATTAAACATGGTTTTAGTAAAGAAGGAAAACCAATCAGATATTTTGTATATCAACGATCTAAAACAGGTGAATTTATTGAAATACAGATTAATGATGATATTCAAAAGCAAATTAACATTCTCAATGATGTAACTTTGGGTATTCCTGTCAATGATTATTTACTACCTGTTGTTCTTTTAGAGGGCTTAGAAGGTAGTAGGCTAACAAAATATATTGTTGACAAACGGAAGAAGTATAATAAATATCTCAAGCAAATGGCAGAAGCGATGGAATTTCCAGAGGGCTTAAATGATATGACATCATATTTTGCTCGTCATAGTTTCGCCATGACCTTATATTCAAAAACCAAGTCGATTGACTTGGTTAGTGCTAGTTTGCACCACGATAGCGTGGAAACTACTAAAATATATCCTCAATCTTTCGGAAAAGATGAAATTGCGAAGGTCAGTTGCGGATTACTAAACTAAGGTTCTAAAATATATTTTTCCCATTTTATTTAAAATTGATTGTTATAAAGC
>NZ_JAEPKU010000183.1 GCF_016652235.1 Dysgonomonas sp. Marseille-P4677 | reverse complement strand
TTGCCTAAAACTAAATAATTTAACTATACTATTCAGGGGTATATTTTTTCAAATTGCACCCCTAAAATATCATTTTGGTATTTCTGTGAACCACTTCTTTTTTAACCAAGGACATTCTCTCCAATCTCTCTTTATTTCCAGAGGATAAAATTCAGTAATTTTAGGACATGGGTATTTAGATTTTCCTTTACACATTAAAACATTCTTGTCTGTACAATAATTATCAAGGCATATTAACTCTGTATTAGATTTAACTATAAAATTCGTAAAATGGACGAATCGATGCCCCCAATTACCATCGTCTTGATACGCCTGAGCCACAATCGTATCATTATGGATTTCATAAACACCCCATAAGGAGGCTGTTAGACACCCATTAGCACTACTGATTCCCTCAAAACAAGAGATAATATTATTATTAGCTTTTTCGTTAGTAAACATTGAGATAAATATTCCGTTATTATAAAACATAAATATTACATATTCATTAGCAACATCACAATTTCTCTGTACACAGTAATATCCATTGATATCGATTAATTTATCCAGTTCAGTTCTCTTCCCATTAAATTGATTTGTAAATCCTTTAGGGCGAGATACGCATGTAATCAGAGTAAAACCAATAATAATAATTAAAAATATTTTATTCATATTATTCTAATAAAAAGTATATGGTTTATAAATACCGATTTGAACAAAGCGAAATAGGGGTACTGTTACAGTACCCCTAAAATATTATTTTGGTATTTCTGTAAACCATTTCTTTTTTAGCCAAGGACATTCTCGCCAATCTCGTTTTGATTTTAGTGGATGAAATTTGGCGGTATCACTATCTACATTAATTTCTGTTATGTTTTCATTATTTGAATAGTAAATACATATAATTTTTTTGTTCGGTAATATTTTGTAATTACGATTAAGTATGTAACTACCATACAAAAGACCTCGCTCTTGTATATACTGAGTATAAATTGTATCATTATCGAAATAATATGTACCCCATGGAATGAAAGAGTAAAATTCCTTTTCCTCTGAACTAAATGAAGTCAAAACCTTTTCGACTCCAGATTCTGACGTGTTCGCAAATCTGAATAGTCCATTTTCATAAAACATAAATACCGAACAATACATTGAGTTTTTTTCATTAATGATATAGTATCCATTAATATCAATTAAATTTTCTAATCCTGTTTCTTTTCCATTGAAGCGGTAGCTGAACCCTTTAGGTTTGGATGCGCAACTTATAAGACCAAGAATTAATAAAAAAATTATATTTTTCATAAGAGAGATATTTTCAAAGTTAAAATACAAGGTACAATTATACTTTAATTTTTCGGATATGGTTATAGGTAATCGGATATTTTTAATGCCTTAAAACGGAATGTGTGAGAAAAATACTAATATGATTTATACCAATTAGTTACGACTATATTTGAATAGTGATATTCTTTTTTGATTGTTATTTTAATCCTGTTAAGTGTAGTATTTTATGATGATGAAAGTAGTTGTTAAGTTATATAAGAAATCAGTATCATACCCTTTTGTTGCATAACTATACTATGGGATTATGTTTAAAGTGAATGAGTAAGGATATAGCAGAGAAACGCAGAGGGGGTACGGGCTATCCTCTTTAGAGCTTAATGATTAGGTGTAGGAAAATTCTTGGCTGGTTTTTTAGCTTAATACCCTATAAGCTAAAACAAACGGAAATATCTTAACGAAAAACTATAAAGTAATTAATGGAGATTGGGAAATAATAAAATAAATTTCATAATATCGCACTCTTTTTCAATACTTAAAGATGAATGCTTTAAATTAAGGTAAATATGATTAAAAAATCGCTTTTGATTTGGCTTGCTATTATTCCCCTTTCTATTCTGAATGGAGCATTACGTGAAATGGTACTTGTTCCACTGTTAGGGATAAATTATGCTTTACCGTTGAGTGGTATTTTACTTTGTCTTTTAATCTTTATCCTTTGTTATGTTTTTATCCCCAAAATCGGGAAAGGGACGACAAGAAGTTACTGGAAAATAGGCTTATTGTGGATAATCCTCACCATTTTATTCGAGTTCGGATTTGGGTTGATTATGGGAAATACCTTTGCGGAACTGATAAAAGCATACGACATCACCACAGGAAACCTTTGGCTATTGATCGTTTTATTTACAGGAATGGTATCTTGGTTGACAGCAAAATTGAGAAAGTTGATATAAAGTAAGTTATATAGAATACTGAATCCGTTATTAAGCTTGTCGGCTACCTTCATAACTCTTCGGTGTCCCATTGTACTGTCCTAATTGCGGCAAACTGCTCGTTCGGTGTTCGGCATTTTCATTTCATATTTTTTTCTAAAAATTTCATTATTCTTTTATTGAGTGATGCGAAATCTATTTTTCCCTTTTTCATCATACTGTGGTCTGTATCTTTAACAATCCACAGTTCTTTTTTTGAGGAAAGTTTCGCATATATTTTTTCACTCATCCAAACAGGAGAGCGATCATCCAATTCGCCAACAATCAAAAATGTTGCCTTATTCCATTTTGGAGCCAGCATTAGTGGTTGCAAGTTTAATGGATAATCTGAAGGAATTATCAAGTTGCGATTGGCATTTTTAGAAACTTTTTTTAGTACAGGATAGGCTTCATCAAAAGTCGTCATTAAACCAATCGCCACAAAAGCTTTGATATTATCATATTTGCTCGCAGCAGCCATAGAGAGATATGCACCTGTTGACCATCCAAAAACAACAAGTGCAGACGTATCCACTTCTTTTTGTTGCAATACTGCCTTTATCACAGCATCATAATCAATCAACAACTCAGAATAAGCCAAATAATCGGTATTCATTTTCCATTCGCTGCTTTCACCAAAACCTCGCCAATCAAAGGTTACAACATTATAGCCTGTATTTGTAAAATATTGTGAATACACTAATTGTTGATAAGACATATTTCCTGCATCACCATTAGCAATAATTATTGTTGGACGACGTTTATCGTCGATTGTTCGATATGTTTTTCTGACAGAATTTTTCCAAGCCATATCTAATTCTTTCTCAGAAAGTGCAGGTTGTGCTGGAAAAAACCACGTTTTAATTTTTAATCCGTCAGAGGTTTTTACATCTAAATCCCGATAAATAAGCCCCAACTTTTCAGGATAAAACCGATAATTTCTATCAGGTTTTATGGCAAAAGATTGTAAACTAACGATTCCTAACAAGGTGCAAAAAATGATTATTTTACTAATTTTATTCATATAGTTCTTTAGTTTTATTTGACATCGAATTGAAAAAACACATAGTTGCTATATTTTAACTTTGATAATATCAGATATTCTTGTAGTATAACACGGAGAGAGATTGTCTCGTTTTAGTTCCCACCTCCTGTTTTTCGTACCTTGCACAGCCAATGTAAGCAGATTAGTATTGAATCCGTTGTTAAGCTTATCGGCTACCTTCATAATTCTTCAGTGATTTTCTCTGTCTACCGTATCAAAAATATCTATTTGTACTCCCATGTTCGGATGAACAACCTAATACAGCAAGAGTTAAGGACAATATTATAAAATATATTATTTTCATGTCTTTAGAATTTATGTTTCATTTTTATCAAAGCAATCTGATTTCCTGCTTTATCGGTTCGTTGTTTGATTTTGTAATAGGTAAGATTGAAAAAGTATTGTTGACCATATCTAAGTTCTTTTTATGACTTGTTCTTATTCCTGTTCAGGCTCCGGATCTTCATATCTTATTATAAAATTAACTTCTTTTTGCCGTAAATACTGCATATCAATATCAATCCTTTTAAGAATCATATAATCATCCCTGACCTTATCCCAACCATATTTTGTTATAGTATCCTGATCCAGAAAAAAGATACAAACCTTAGTTCTCTCTATTTCTTTTCTAAAAAGATATTGACCTAAACGATCTTTAGACACTGGTCTTGTTAAATTTTTGCTCGGTAAAGAAGTGTCAGGATAAGTCGGTTCTCCTAACCCCTCTTCTCCAATATAAGCCACAACATTACGGTTACTGTTATTTATAAGCCGAATTGATATTAAATCATCGTCAGGACATGCCGTTAATACTATAATTATCAGGAGTAATATAGGTGCTAAATAGAAATGTTTTTTCATGTTATTTATTGGTTAGAAGGTTTTTAATATAAAAATCATTTTAAATCGTTTTTCATTTTTATCAAAGCAATCTGATTTCCTGCTTTATCGGTACGTTGTTTTATTATACATCTAATTATTAGAATCCATTCGTGATTTTTTGGCTTCTATTTTTCTCACGGAATCAATATAAGTATTAAGTTCTACGCTATTATAGAAATCTAAGCATCGCATTAAATAAAGCTGATTATTTTCTGAATAAGACAGGTACTCTTTTTCAACCCATTTGTCTATGATTTGATTTAACTTAGGGTCTTTCGCATACTGTTCTACCAAAGTTGATAATTGTATATAGCTTGTTCCATCTGGAGGGGAAATTTGGTCGTTAGCAATTTTTGTGGATTTATAGAAACAATCACAAAATGCTTGATTTTTAAGCATAGTTAATTCCGACTCTAAAGAATCATTTGTCTCAACACTTTTTTTACTCCCATGTTCTGATGAACAACATAATACAGCAAGAGTTAAGGACAATATTATAAAATATATTATTTTCATGTCTTTAGAATTTATGTTTCAATTTTATTAAAGCAATCTGATTTCCTGCTTTATCGGTTCGTTGTTCTATTTCGTAAGGGATATATCCCAATTTGGTATAGAGTAAGATGCCTTTAGTATTGCTGTTGAAGCAGGATAATCGAAATTCTAACACATTGTATTTTTCGGATGCTATTTGCTCCATTGTCTTAATAAGAAATGTACCTATCCCAGAGTTACGATAGTCGGGGCTTATAACAACATTGCCAATAGAACAATAGTGATTCTGTACCACTTCATAGAAATTAGCAAATCCAACCACCTCATTATTCAGTACAATAACTGTTGAATCGTATCTGTTGCTGACTGCAACCTCTAATTGAGGTACAGTTAATGGATATTCGGCTTTGGGAAACATGAAGAATAATTCTTCCGTATTCTGGGGAAGATTACAAATTAACTCAAAGTCTTTCACCTCAACAGGGCGATAAGATAGATTTGAAGCTTTCTCCATCAAGATTTAATTGTTCTTATATTCCCTTCATTGATTTATTAATTAACTGACTAATTTCACTATTAAAATTAGTTTCATCAATGCCAGTTACAGCTTTTAATATTTCGAAGAATTTATCCTTTTCCTTATACATATTACCACTTGACAGTAATTTTAAGACGGCTGAAAAACCTTGTTCTTTTTCCACTTTTTCAATTATGAGTGCATTTATGAATTGAGTTACAAGCAAATGTTTTTCTTGGCTTTCTCCAAAGTTAAAGCGGTCAAAATATAATTTTTGCCAGTCCGCATTTTTGTCAGAACTCATTTTTTCTTTGAACATTTTCTTAATATTGTCCCAACTTATTCCCCAGCTTCCTCCATAAACGTATGCACAACCACAGACCATATAATGATTCCGTAAATTTTGAGGAATTGCTATACTCGCTCTTCCATGAAAAACATCGTGAGGATCGACAATCTCTTGCCGTGACATATTTTGACCATATAAGGCAATTATTCTATCTTGGATCTTAAAATCTGTCATATTCCATGAAAATCCGTTATAAGCCATGTTGTAAGTTATTCCTGTTAAACGCAACAAACTTGTCATGTCTTGGCAATTATCACAAAAATAAAATTCAGAAATAGGGTTTATTCCCAACTTTTGGTCGTAGTCATTAACTATCTTAATATACTGATTAATTACATTTTCCGCAATATTATTTTGGTAATGGAAAATCAAATGTCCTTCTGTTTTTGTTTTCCATTCTTTAGTGTTCCTTTTTAAAGGAGAAGCAAATAAGAAATTATCATCTTTTTTGTAAGCGATAAATTCAAATATGGCTCTTAACAGAGGTTGAGATTCAGATAAAGAAATATATGCAACCTGAATAGAGTAAGATGTTTTGTCGGGAAGTAATTCGCAATTAATCCAGTGAGGCATAAATTCCAATGTATCATTATTAACAAAACCCTGTATCTCGTCAAGTAAAATTTGAGTTTCGGATAGATTGTCTGGAGAAATCCACTTATTAGTTTTTTCTTTATTTTTTATTGTCAGTAAAAAATTGGTTAGGCTATTTTTGAGTTTCGATTGCTCTATACTATCT
>NZ_JAEPKU010000182.1 GCF_016652235.1 Dysgonomonas sp. Marseille-P4677 | reverse complement strand
CCGCGGCTTTATCTGTCCTTTTTTGCGCAATGCTATGGAAGGCTAAAAAAAGATAATCTAGATGAAATGATAAAATTAAATTAACAAATTAACAAATTAACAAATGAACAACAGAGGCAATGGGATTCTATATTTTTGCTTATTGGTTATATGAAGAATCTAACAATTGCCTTTGCTTGTTGAAGAACTCGATACGTTGTTGTTCTCCACAGCAGGTGATATTTGTTGACATTTTGCAACGTGATTGTATCCAGCCGTTTACAATCTCAAAATTCTTTTTGTCATTAGCTCCCAGACCATTGAATACACAAGCCTCTATTATAGAAATATAATGATTGAATATTTTTAGAGTATAACAAGATTTATTGAAATTTAAGCTCGATACATATATATTAGCATTATTTCCGTTTTCATATTTTCCTGTTTCACAGATGTTTTCCAGATAGTTTAATACTCTATATGTATCCTCAAGGATAGCCTTTTTGTCGTCATTATCTATCAAGCCAATAGAATAGAAATATTCAAGTTCATTAATTAGATGTAGAAAAATATAATTATCTAATACATAGTGAGTCTCCTTGAATTGTATATGTGCTTTGAAGGAGTTTTTGAATATTTGATAAATTCTATCCGGCACTTTGATATTACGATATGCTATTGTCTGTTTTCTTTCATCTTGATACATCCATTTAAGCAAATAAAATTGTAAAAGATTCTTATATTGTAAAAATATTTGTTGAGGAAGACTATTAACTGATATCATAAGTCGGGAGGATGGGTCGAGTTCTGCCAACCGAACCAAGTTTACATGGTCTTCCAGCAACTTATAGTCAGTCTCATTAGGAGTTTCGAACTCAGTTATACACATGCGAAAAAAAGTTATTTTTTCTAAGTCATCTGCCCCGATTATTAAATCTAAAGATAATTCTAAGCGTTTTGCTATTATTGACGCTTCTCCTAAGGTAAAGCATATTTCTCCTCGTAATCGCCGATAAGCGGCGCTTCGTTCTATATGCAGTACTTCCATTAAAAATACAGCAGGATTGACATTCTCAGGAAGAAAATCTCTTATAGCATTGAGTATTGCGTAATTGCACTTTTCTTGAAAATTATTCATTTTATTTTGATTACAATAAACAATGTAGCCATACAACAAACTACTGAAGTTATGTGGTTTATATATTGTTTTCTAATTTCAGAACATTAGGATATATATTATAATTACAGAACAAGAAGAGCTAAATCAATTAAAGTAAAATGGCTTTAATATTCAACATAATAATTTGCATTCTTTTTAACTTAAATAGATTTTAATAGATTCACCATTT
The DNA here is from genome assembly GCF_016652235.1 of Dysgonomonas sp. Marseille-P4677. Lineage (GTDB taxonomy): Bacteria > Bacteroidota > Bacteroidia > Bacteroidales > Dysgonomonadaceae > Dysgonomonas. Next base: position 4,939 of record NZ_JAEPKU010000182.1, on the reverse strand, counting down.
ATTTTTCATCATTGCTATGGTAGTAATTATGTCTTATCGATTTTTGATCCTAGCCAATCAAATGAAAGAAATCGATCAAAAATATACCAAAATATTAAGATATTGAGTAAAAAATATTGCATTTTTTGCAACAAATTAACTAATTTGCTATTTTTAAATAAAATTTATAATACTGTGTGTAATCAAAATTACAACAAGTAACAGTCCTGATAATATATTAAATTATATCAGATTAAAAAGAGGGTATAAGAGATATTGCACCCATAGTTTCCGGATAGTCAATTATAGAAGTAATTACTATAAGATTCAATAAGATATGAGGCTGGATCGCCCTCTCAAGATAGCTATCCATGGAGTTGGCAAATTTGTTATATGATTTAGCTAGATGTCCTCCCAAAATAATGATTTCATATTTGTGGTTAATCAAAAAAATAGAGACTAGCCGTCCGACTAGTGTGCCTAATTGATCCCACATTTTCAGACTAGATGCAGATGAATCATCCTTTTCAAATTGTTCCTGTAACAATATTAATTCGTTGATTGTTTTGATGAAATTATCCTTATAAATATTAATATAATCATAGCATGATAGAGACAAGCAGTCTGCATTATTAAACATATTTTCATTTCCTAAGAATAACTTGCCATCGATCATTATACTTGTTCCTATATTAGGTCCAAGGTTTATAACTAATGCATTTTTTATGTCCTTACAAATGCCGTAATTTTTCTCGGCCAACATAAAACAATTCACATCATTATTTATCCATACTCGTGTATTAAACTCATCTTCTAGTATTTTCTTTAGTCCGTGGTTTTCCCAATAAGGTATCTTTTGTAAATCATAAATTATCCCGCGTTTTTCGTCTAATTTAGATGGTAGACTAAGTCCTATGCCCTTAATTCTTGTTTTCGCCGATCGTCGTATTATTCTCATTATTTTCTCCATTATAATTCTATTAGAATTTCGTTTCATTTCAAAAATTGATTCCTCAACAAAATCCATTGAATTGTTTCTCAATATTGCAGCTCTTATATTTTTATCACTAATATTTATACCTATTTTCATATTCATGGCTTTTATATTTAGCAATGTATACTACTTATATACTTATATACTACTTAATATATTTGTATACTATTTGGAAGGATAGATTATATTTAACAGCTTTGCTTCTACTACAAAACTGCAAAGGGGATTCCTATTCTTAATAAAGAATTGTACCTCATATTGGTATAGGCATTTTTTAGCAAAGATTATTCAATCGTATGATGTAAAGGACAATAAATATTCTTAGTTTTTTATATTACATTATTCCTTAAATCATTCTTTCATTCTTTCATTATTTATTTGTAAATGTATTAATTATCCATTGATTCAACTTTTAACTTTTGTGTCTAATATTGAGACGTACAGATAGTTTTTGTTCCTTTATTAGCAAATATTGCAAGTTAGATTTACGGAAAAAGATATAATTTGTCATTCAAGCATAGAAATAGTTTCATTCTGTAATACAAAATATATTTTATAAGATTATTTGTTAATGAATTTCAAAGTTTTTATTAAATATTTAGTTAGTTGTTAAATTTAAAACGAATATGCATCTATTTCTCCGACTGTACAGCTTTAACTTAAAGTCGTTTATCTAAATATAGACTTTTTACATTTATTCATTGGTGTTAGAACATTTTTATTAACTAAAACTTCAAAACTAAAAATATATTCATATGTTTTAAAAAAAACACTTATTTATGAGGAAAGACTATACCCACAAAAATGAAGGATGGTATTCTATTGATAAGGATACTGTTATTGACAGATTAGAGTCAGATATCAAGCATGGATTATCTGAAGTTGAAGCGGCAGAACGTCTTGATTTATTTGGTGAGAACGTTCTTCCCGGAACAAAAAGGCAAAGTAATATTATCCGCTTTTTGAAACACTTTAATGATATACTTATTTATGTGCTTTTTGTTGCAGCAATTGTTACGGCCATTTTAGGCCATTATGTAGATACAGTGGTTATTTTATTAGTGGCAGTCGTCAATGCTTCTATTGGTTATTTTCAAGAGAATAAGGCAGAGAAAGCATTGGAGGATATAAAAAAACTTTTGTCGCTCAAAGCTCAGGTTATAAGGGATGGAATCAGAACAGAGATCGATGCATCTCAATTGGTAGTCGGAGATGTTGTGTTGTTAAGTCCCGGCGATAAAGTTCCTGCAGATTTACGGCTGTTGCAAACTGATAATCTAAAAATAGAAGAATCACCACTAACAGGAGAATCTGTACCATCGGAAAAGAAGGTCGAAGCATTAGATTCGGATACAATGCTTGGAGATAGAATCAATATGGCATTTTCGAGTACCACAGTCAGTGCCGGAACCGGGCTCGGTGTAGTTGTTGCTACTGGTGAAAATTCCGAAATAGGTAAAATAAATGAGATGATATCGGAAGTAGAGAAAATAACAACTCCACTGCTTCGTCAAACTGCAAAATTTGGGAAAACAGTATCAGTTGTTATTATATCTATTGCTGCTGTTATTTATGTATTCGGATATTTTTTTCGTGACTATAACTCCGGAGAGCTTTTAATGTCAGTTATCGGTCTTGCTATCGCAGCCATTCCTGAAGGCCTACCAGCCATTCTCTCTATTATATTGGCTATAGGTGTACAAAATATGGCAAAAAGAAATGCTATTGTGCGCACATTACCATCTGTAGAAACGCTTGGGGCTGTTTCTGTCATTTGCTCAGATAAAACAGGAACACTTACAAGGAATGAAATGACCGTTAAAACAGTAGAAATAAGGGATGGCGATTTTACAGTATCGGGTACAGGTTATGCTCCGGAAGGTGATGTCTTAAAAAATGGATACAAGATTGACTTTAATAACGAGCCGATATTAGAAGAACTCATAAATTGTTTCAATATATGTAATGAAGCATCTTTGGGTAAAGATGAAGACGGTAACTGGTTTGTAAAAGGAGACCCTACCGAAGGTGCATTAATAACTTTATATGAAAAAGCAGACATAGAACATAAAGCAGCCCAACGTAAATCAACGATTCCGTTTGACTCCGAATATAAATATATGGCTACCCTTAACGAGACAAAGAGTAATAATATTATATATATAAAAGGAGCTCCCGATCGGCTTCTGGATATGGCTGAAAGAGAGAAAACAAAAGAGGGAGAGCTGAGTTTTGACAAAGAATATTGGGAAGGTAAGATTACGGAACTTGCTCAAAAAGGGCAACGTATAATAGGAGCAGCATATAAGATTGTCGATGAAGATGTGAATACTATTGAACATGAGGATATTCATGATGGTATTGTATTTCTCGGATTGGCAGGAATTATAGACCCACCTCGAGAGGAAGCTGTGGAAGCCATTAGATTATGTTCGGAGGCTGGTATAACTGTAAAAATGATAACAGGAGATCATGCGGATACAGCTAAGACAATAGGATATGAAATGGGAATCGGCGATGGAGTAAATGCTTTACAAGGCAAAGATCTTGAAGTAATGTCCGATACGGATTTAGAAGCAGCAGCCGAGCAATATGATATTTTTGCACGTACAAGCCCCGAGCATAAACTCCGATTGGTAAGAGCCTTACAAGCTAGAGGCATTATATGCGCAATGACAGGAGATGGAGTGAATGATGCGCCTGCATTGAAAAAGGCTGATGTTGGTATCGCAATGGGTATTAAAGGTACGGAGGTCACAAAAGATGCTTCGGAAATGATCTTGGCAGATGATAATTTTAGTACAATTGTTGCCGCCGTAGAAGAAGGGCGTAGAGTATATGACAATCTTAAAAAAACAATACTATTTATACTGCCTACCAATGGAGCAGAAAGTTTCCTTATAATAGCCAGTATATTGTTTGGAACATTAATGCCTCTGACTCCGGTACAGATTTTATGGGTAAATATGGTTACTTCGGTAACGATATCCTTAGCTTTGGCTTTCGAAAAAATAGAGCCGGGAACAATGAAACGTCCTCCAAGATCTTCGCAAACACCATTGCTAAGCGGTTACTTTATCTGGCGTATTCTATTCGTTTCAGTGCTCATCGGTGGTGGTACATTATGGATGAATATAAATATATTAAAATCGGGAGTTAGTGAAGATGTTGTTAGAACAATTACGATACAGACTATTGTAATTACACAGATGTTTCACCTTTTCAATAGTAGGAGTATTCGTAAGTTTGCTTTCAATCGAGACTTTTTTACAAATAAGGCTGTATTCATTGTGTCCGTATTGTTAATCGCTTTACAACTAGGTATTACATACCTTCCGTTTATGAATAATGTATTTGGTACTACACCTTTGATGTTGTCCGACTGGATATATCCATTCGTTTTTGGAGCGGTTGTGTTTATTATTGTTGAGATAGAAAAAGCAATAATGAGAAAAATAGATACTTTAAAGTAAGAAATTTATAAAATATTATAATTATTCTCAATCCCTTTGTTATCTGGATCGTAGTAAAGATAACAAAGGGATTGATCGTTTAAATATCTATGTTACTTCTAAAATTCGGATGGTTCTAATAACCTAATACGTATCATTCTAAGTTGTACATAATTATACACGTCTTCTTACAAATAGAAATAATTATACGGTTGGCTGATGCTGACAGAATTAGATTCACTTGCCTAATATAAATCAATCTCAGATTATCTTTTGTTGCTACAATTACAAAACAATATTTGATATAATGTGTTTAATTTGTAATTTTACTATTATTGATATTTAATGCCTGTTTTATCCTTTTATTAAGTGTATATATCTGTTTATTCTATTTATTGTAGTTTTACTAAATAGAGATAATTTGTTTTTCTCTTAATAAAATAGCAAATACATTTGTTACAAATCATGAAAACATAATCAAATTCTCTGATCAATTTTTTATTCTACAATTAAA
>NZ_JAEPKU010000018.1 GCF_016652235.1 Dysgonomonas sp. Marseille-P4677 | reverse complement strand
CTTTTGTTATGATGTATGTGATTGTTTATGAGTCATATATATGTAATTATGTGGCAGTGTGATATGTAAAGTATACGAGGTGGAGTCTCTGGATGAATCAGAGTTTAATTTCACTTTGTTTGTAGCAGCTTCAGAACGAGATGCCTGCAAAAAGAAAGTAGTAGGTAATAGTGTTTGATGATTTACTTTTTTGTATTTTTGTCCCAATAGACAAATAATGAGGCAGTCTTGATTTGTAGAGCGTTGTTAAAGTAACAAGTCATATCTGGTTTTGTAATTAATAGTTATCTTTGATGACCATCACTTCATGCTATGTAGTTGTTGTTATGATCTATGCTATAGTTGGAAGATTGTTTAGATATTTGTTTCTAACTTTAGAGAGAGTAAGTATTTCCACCGAAAGGTTTTTATAGATATAGAATAAGCTTATATTCCAAGAGGTTTATAAGCAAGCGTTTTGATGTTGAGTAATATCAAATAAGCTATAACCCAAGAAGTAGAGTGATAATGAATTTATAATATTTGATGAAGTATCTTATTAGCGAAAGTCTGTTATTAAACTTTTTAGTAATAAATTAGATATATATTAGACTTCTCTGATTGCAGTGGTTTTATTAGACTACATTCATACAGCTTCTAAAAGAGAATAAAAAACAAAGGGCCAAGATGAGTGCAATGACTAAATATCTGGAAATGCATCCTTCCGAAAATATTTCATTAAAAGATGAAGTATTCTTTGATAGCTTCTTTCGAAGGAATTATCAGACACTATGTTATTTTGCTTTTTCTTTCTTGAAAAATAAAGATCTCTCTGAGGACGTTGTACAAAATATTTTCATAAAAACGCTAAATGAATCAGAGTTATATGCAAGTGAAGATCATTTGAAATTTTTTCTATACAAAGCGATAAGAAATGAATGTATCAATGAATTGAAGAAAAACGAAGTACATTCGAAGATTTTAGATAAAATAGGTGCACTATTTATTGATGATGAGACTGATATGCTGGGTTCGATTGTTCGGGCCGAAATATATCAGGAAATTATTAGTGCGATAAATAGTTTACCCGAGAAGTGTGGCATAATATTTAAACTTGCATATATTGAACATATGGACAATAATGAAATTTCCGAAAAATTGTCTATAAGTGTCAATACGGTGAAAGTACAAAAGAATAACGCTAAAAAACAATTACGAGAATATCTAAAACATCTATACCCTATCGCTGTCTTTATTTTTCACTTGTAGCGAATAGTAATCTGTACATACTATAAATCACTAGGATAAAATGTTAAAATCACATTTTATCTAATCCTTTTATTTCCTTCGCTTGTATTCATTAACAAGGAACATTTTTTTCTGAAGAAACTTATTTCGGTTTCTTTAGAAATGTAGAAATAAACCTAATTTAATATGAAAGTTAATCCATTTGTATTCGCAAAATCGTTATTAAGATACTTACAGAAAGAAGATTTACCATCTGATATAGAAAAGTCTATCATTGATGTTATGAATGAAAACCCTTCTGTACAAGAACTGTATAAAGAGTTGCAAAATAAAGAAGAGATAGATCGTCAATTATCTATAATTACATCATTTGATGTAGATTCCGCATATAATAAAATAAATAAGAAATATAATCATAAGACAAGAAGATACAATTATCTTTTTGTTCGGGTTGCTGCTATAGCTGCACTTATCATTACTATATTTACTATATATTGGTTGACTTATGATACACCATATAATAGTAAGCTCATCGGTAGTGGGACAACTCTGTTTAAAACATCCGATGGGAGTATTGTTAACCTCGACACCCTTATTAATACTACATTATCAAATAATCTGTTTCTCCAAAACGAGAGAGGTCTCTTAGTAATCAATGAAATACCGGTAAAAAGGAAGATCAATAATAAACCTAATATTATCGATGTACCATATAAAGGTATGTATACTGTAAAATTACCGGATGGGACAAAAGTTCATTTAAATTCAGGCTCGACTCTTTCGTTCTCAGATGATTATTATTTAGATGAGCGAATTGTTACATTAAATGGGGAAGCTTTTTTTGAAGTAACAAAATCGGAAGGAAAACCTTTTATAGTTAAAACAGAGAATATATCCATAAAGGTTCTCGGAACTAAATTTAATGTAAAATCATATGATAACGATCCCAATTCTTATACCACATTGATAGAAGGTAAAATAGAATTGTTAGACAATAATAAAGAGCATCGGGTATTACCGGGAGAACAAGTCGTATTTGATAAAAGAACTCATCTGTTAGATGTAAAAGAAGTTAATGTAGAACCTATTGTAGCTTGGGCCGACAATATATTTTATTTCGATAATACACCTCTCGATGAGATAATGAGACAACTGAGCAGATGGTATGACCTTAAGATAAAATATTTGGATGACAATCCTGATATAAGAAACGTTACATACAGTGGTAAAATAAAGATGTACACTCATCCTGAAGATGTATTAAGAAAGTTTGAAAAGGCTGGAGAACTAAAATTTGAATTAAGAAAAAACACTATAACTATTTCTAAGAAATAAAACTAACAACCTTTTATAAAGAAGTCTATGAACAAAAAACGACAGTGTAAATTTAAACTGCGCTTCAAGACCCTTTTAATGTTTATGCTGATAGGTATTCCGTGTATTTGTGCGAGTGCCTATCCTCAATCAACCAGGGTCTCAATAAGCATTAACAATGCCTCCGTAGAAGAGGTGTTCCGTAAACTAGAGGAAAAGACGAACTATGTATTTCTCTATAAAAATGAGGCAGTCAAAGGGAAAGAAAAAGTGAATATCAACGTAAAAGATAAGTTGTTGACACAGGTGCTTTCTGAAGTATTGACCCCCATAGGGTTAGGTTATACAATTGATGATAATGTTATTGTCATCAATTCTTTAAGTGAACGTGGCCAACTATTAAAACAGCAACCTGATAATCCAATTAAAGTTACAGGTACAGTGAAAGATAGTAGCGGAGAAGCCTTGGCTGGGAGCAACGTTGTGATAAAAGGAACAGTTGTAGGGACTAGTACAAACATTGATGGAGCATTCACACTCGCTATACCAAAAGACTTTAAAGACCCTGTTATTGTTTTTTCATTCTTAGGCATGGAATCTGTAGAAGTCAAGTATACAGGACAAACAAAGATTGATATAGTATTAAAAGATGGAGATACTCAGTTGAAAGATATAGTTGTAGAGGCTGGTATCATGCAACATAATAAACTGGGGTTTACGGGTTCTTATACTAGTGTTTCACAAAAAGAGCTTAAATCGATAGGAACAACCAATGTTTTGGAAAGCTTAAGGTCTTTTGATCCCGGATTTGTCATCAACGATAATATGCAGTTTGGATCTGATCCTAATATGTTGGCAAATATTGAAGTTCGCGGAAAAAGTACAATGGATATATCCGCGACACGCGATCAGACTACCAATTCTTCCGAAAACAGACCTTTATTTATTGTCGATGGATTTGAAGCAACTATGCAAGAGGTAGACGGAATGGATATCAATAGAATAGAAAGTATTACAATATTAAAAGATGCTGGTTCTACAGCCATATATGGGGCTAGGGGTGCAAATGGGGTTATTATTGTAGAGACAGTAAAACCTAAACCTGGTCAGATTATGATAGATTATAACGGAGATTATAAAGTAGGGTTTGCAGACCTAAGTCAGTATAATTTAATGAATGCTGCTGAGAAACTTGAGTTTGAAAGATTAGCCGGACGTTGGAATATTGGTGTGGCAAACGAAGAAGCTAATAAAGAATATTATGCAAGGCTCAAAAATGTTCAACGAGGTGTAGATACATACTGGATTAAAGAACCAATACGCACAGCATATACTCATAATCATTCACTATTGATACAGGGAGGTGACAGAAATAATATCTTATATTCTGTAGGTGCGAATTATGAAAAATATCAAGGTGTGATGAAGGGGTCAGACCGAGAAACTTATGGATCGAATGTTAAGTTGATTTATAGAGGATTTAATAGTTTGAATATAAGCAATGATATAAAGGTTTGGGGCAGAAATGGGAATAATGGAGCATGGACTACAGGCAATAGTTTTAGGAAATTTGCAGAAGCAAATCCATATTTTGAAAAAAGCCTTGAGAATGGAGAGCTTGCACCGCGACTCGATGAAATAGTTAAAAGGGAGAATGGAGAGAGCCGAAGTTATATTCTGTTCAATCCTTTATATAATGCTTCATTGAATTCATATTCAACTGAGAGAACTTTTATCGTGACTAATAATACTAAAATAGATTGGAACGTAAACAATGATCTTCGTTTGAGTGGGGGACTTAGCCTTGAGAGATATTTTGTTGACTATGATAGGTTCGTAGATCCAACAAATACGGAATTTTATTCTGATGCATATGATAAGAAGGGAACAAGATCTTCAAAGAATTCTAATGAATGGTCTGTAACCGGTGATTTTAGAATTTCATATAAAAAAACGTTCTTAGACAAACAAAATATAACCTTTAGCGGCTATAGTAAATTAAAAGAAATTAATTATAGAAACAAGGGATATGAATTAGAAGGCTTTGCCGAGGGGTCTACCGGATTACCATCCTCAGGAAGTTACCTTGAAGATGGAACACCTCCTTATGAGGAGAGGATTGATCGGGAAGTTTCGTTAATAGGTGCATTAAATTATAATTATGATTATAAATATCTTTTTGATGTATCATTTAATGAGGAAGGTTCTAATTCTTTCGGAAAAAATAAAAAGTTTGATGAATTTTGGTCCGTTGGGCTGGGTTGGAATATTCATCGTGAAAGTTTTGCGAAAAATTGGGGATGGTTATCGTTAATGAAATTGAGTGGTTCTACAGGGACTAACTCAAAGAAAACTTCTAATAGCGCCTCGGTTTCATCTATCTATGCCCTTCAAAAAGGTAATAGTATCTTCGGGCAGGGAGTGTATATATCTCAGCTGGGAAATCCTGATCTGAGATGGACCAAAGTGAGAAAAACATCATTGAACTTTGATTTAGAAATGTTTAATAAACGGTTTCTTTTAAGTGGTAGTTATTATTATCACAAAGCAGATCCAATGGTGATTGACTTGGTTATGCGCCCATCTTCCGGTATAGAAAAATTCTATACAAATCTTGGGGATATGGATACAAAAGGGGTAGAGTTTAATACTACTTTTTTCCCAATATATAATATGAAAGAAAACATCATGTTGAGTATTGGAGTCCAAGGTTCTCATGTAGAGTCCCAATATAATAATATGAGAGATGCATTAAGTACCCTGAATGAAGCATACAACCAAGATTTTACTAGTCTGAATTCGACGATTCATTATCAAGATGGGGCAAGTCCTGATGATATTTGGGCTGTTCGTTCTGCTGGGATTGACCCTGCGTCTGGGGATGAAATATTCATAAAGAAAGATGGTACACAAACTTTTGTATTTGATGCGGAAGATAAAGTTATCGTTGGAAATACACAACCGACTTTGTACGGTGCAATAAAACTGAATTTTATATATAAAAAAGTACAATTAAACTTTGTTTTGCGATATAGTCTGGGAGGTGATATTCTTAATAGGGCATTGTTCGATAAAGTTGAAAATGTTACTGCTACCACTGTTCTTTATAATCAAGATAAAAGGGCATTGTTTGACAGGTGGCAAAAGCCTGGGGATATAACTTCTTTCAAAAGAATAAATTCGTTAAATAATACATTTCAGTTGAGTTCACGGTTTGTACAAAGAAATGATTATCTGAGAGGTGAATCGGCTAAAATTACATGGGATTTCACTGGTGACCAGTGGATACAAAAAATTGGCCTTAGAAATTTGTATGCTGGTTTTGCAATGGCAGATATATTTAATATTTATAGAGTCAAACAGGAACGAGGTATTGACTATCCTTTCTCCCGAACAGTGTCGTTAAGTTTAAATGCCCGATTTTAAATAAAATAATATGAAGAAATATATAATAAATATTAGTCTTGTAATAGCTGTTATCCTGGGAAGTAGCTGTTCGGATTGGTTAGATGTGGAACCCAAAGACAAGAATTTGGAAGGGAAGCAATTTTCCAGCGAAATAGGGATTAACAATGTTTTGAACGGGATTTATATCGGTATGAGTTCAAAAAAGCTATATGGAGGAAACATGTCTCAGACGACAATAGAGCATTTAGCACATTACTATTATGTGCCAAGTACTGATATAGGTGTTACAAACACCAATTATTCAAAATTTTATGTGTATCAAAGCTATGATTATAATAATGATGTTATAAAGGATACTTTTAAGGAAATCTGGACTGACGCATATGCATTGATATTCCGTATAAATAATTTTATCGCCAATGTTGAAAATACAACAGTTGTCACACCTGAAAAAAGAGATATATTGTTAGGTGAAGCCTATGCGTTAAGAGCTTTTTTACATTTAGATCTTTTCAGACTATACGGTCCTATTTACAGAGGAAATTCAGAAAAAAAATCATTGCCGTATAATGATAAAAGTCAGGCTGAAACTTATCCTGTCTTAACAGCGGCGGCTTTTATGGATAGGGTTCTTTCGGATATAGAAACAGCTGAAAGATTATTGGAAAATGATCCTATCTTGAAGGAGGGTATTTTGAATCCTAATGATGAAGAAGGATTGTCAAGTGTTGATAAGTTTGAAAAATATGCACGGAATAAGAGATTAAATTTAATTGCTGTCAGAGCTTTACATGCCAGAGTTCTAGTTGTTGCCGACAGATTGAGTGAAGCTGCAGATATTGCACGAGACCTTATCAATTTACCGGGATTGATAGAGCCTGTAGATAGGGTAAATAGTAACGCTATATTTACATGGGTAAAATCGGATAACATAACAGCAGACAAAGAAAAAGATTACATTTTTAAGACAGAAGTACTATTTAGTATTCATAATATTGATTTGTACTCGAACTGGACAGAATTTACGGAGAGTGCTACAAATGGTAAAACTTACTCAGTACATATTACAAATATTATATCAAATATATTTGGTGAGGAAAAAGCCACTAGTATAGGAGAATCGTCCGATCTCAGGATTAAACAATGGTCTGCCGCTATAGAATTAGGTGCAAACCAATATGTTTCGATCAGATATAAAAAATTTGGAAATATAGAGGCTAAAAACTCAATAAGATACATGCAGCCATTGATGAGGATGACCGAATTATTTTATTTAATTCTTGAAGATGAAATTAATAAAGGGAAATTAGATTCAGCCACAGAACTGGCAGACTTGTTAATGATACGACGAGGTTATAAAGATAATGAACTGTATAAAACTACCGCATCCGAGTTGGCATTGAGAGAATTTCTCCTTAAAGAATATTATAGAGAATTTTATGCGGAAGGACAAGCTTTCTTTTACTTAAAACGCATAGAATCAGATGTTATATTGAATTCGAATGGTACAAAAGGATACATGGACATGGATCTGTACGACTATGTGGTACCATTACCTGACACTGAAAAATATAATTAAGAAGATTATGAAAAATATATATATTAAATTATTATTACTTCTTTTTGCATCGTCTGTTTTCATATCATGTGAAAACTCAGAATTGGAATCCTATTCGGGAAAAGATGATGTGTTTTTTGAATATTCTTTATCGAAATCGTCATCTTTTGATAATGGACAAGGTCGCACTGAGGTCATTGACTCAGTATCGATACGTTTTGGGTATGATAATCCGGTAAAAAAAGACTCTATTATCAAAATTAAAATGAGGTTGTTAGGCACTTATGTAAATTATAACCGCCCTATAAATTTTGTATTGGATACATCTTCAACGGCTAAATTGGGCGAAGATATAGAGCTGTTGCATGATATGTCGTATATGGATGCTAACAGTAGGGACGGGTATATTTTTGTGAAACTGATAAATACAGAAAAGATAAAAGAACGGGCGATTACTGCTGTTATAAAAACTGCTCCGAATGACCATTTCCTAGCGAATTACGATAAAATAGAAGAGGCTAGTAAATATAATGTTGAAGATAAAATGAAGTCCAATATCTTCCGTATATTTTATGATGCAAAGAATGGGATGCCAATATTATGGGCTGCGCGTGAAGGCGATTTTAAGAGAGCTTTTGGAACTTATTCAATTGTGAAGTTTAATTTTATATGCGATGTACTAGATCTTAACTATGAGTATTTTACATACAATCCGAGTGCAGGGGAGGTAGCATCAGCTATCTTTTCTCAACGTTTCCCTCTAGCATTAACTAACGGTTGGAAACTGATACTTGAAGAAGCTCTGCAAAAGTATAAAGATGAGAATGGAGAAGCATTGAAAGATGAGAATGGAGAATATATTATAATAGGTGGTTTTAAACCATAGGATAGATATCTTTTAATGTTATATTATTAATGTTGATATAAAAGAAATATGAAGAAGAAAATAAATACTGTTTATTATATAATTACCAGCCTCCTTGTCTGCCTTTATATAGTGTCATGTAATGAAGATAAAGGGAATTATACTTATCGCGATATATCTGAAGCAGAAATTGAGAACTCTAAAGTAACAGATACAATCGATATAGAACCAAATTCACCCATTTTTATTGATCCGAAAGTAACTTATAGTGATGGAGTTGGAAAGGGTAGTTATACTTATCGTTGGAGATACCAGAAAAGGGTAAGTAATAATGTATCGTACCCTATTATGTCGAGTTCAGATGAAACGGCAGTATTAGATTTAGAACAGTTGCCTCTGGATCTAAGAATTACAAATAATTATGATGTATACCTGCAAATAGAGAATAACGAGACAGGAATTATTTATCAAAAAAAATATTTATTCCGAGTAAAGAATAAGATACAAACAGGTTATTTGGCAATATCTGAAAAGAAAGCCGGTGTAGAGTTAGAGTTGGTTTCATCATTCATCGAAGATGGTGTAACTATTCTGATGCCTTACAGAAGTATATTAGACTTTAGTGGATCTACATATCTAAAAGACGGGCGTAAACCTTTAGGCATATATACTTGTAATGATGCTACAGCTCCAGAACCTAATGATTTAAGTATAGGAAAAATTCTTTATTCGGTTTTCTTGTTAACAGACCAATCAACCGATAGAGTAAATGCGATAGACTATTCTTTTAAAGACGCATATAATCTGTCGAAGATATCATATATTTCAGATAATCTTTTGACAGAAGGGTTGGTAGCCAAAAAAATGAGAGGTATCACAGCTAGTGCAACAGCCACACAATATTATGGATACATTAGCGGGCATTGGTATTTTGCTTCCAGATACATGTCGATATTAAATTTTATGCATCCTATAAATAGATATAAAGGTACATCTACTCTTTATAAAGCTGCGCCATATATTGGTGTTAATGCTTCCGGGGCAGTGCTTTTCAATGAGGATGAGAATTGTTTTATGATACAGACATATGATTCGTTCGACGATTTATATGTGATAAATACCACTAACTTATGGGGAACGACTAAGATTATAGATAATGAGGGAGATGCTTTCAGCTTTAATAACAAGAATTATGAGCTGATATATATGGATTCTAAATCAACAAATGAAATATTTGTTATAGTACGGAACAAGGAGACTTCTGACTATGAGTTGCTTTTGTTCGGTATGAGGAGTGGTATGGTAACTCCTGGTAGTAGAATACGGAAAGTAATTCCTCAGAGTGTTGATATGTCTACAATTAAGCGATATGCATTCAATCCGAGTGAACCTATCATCTATATGGCTACAGATGATAAATTATATATAGGTTTGGCGAGTGGGGCAAATATGAGCGTAAAAGAAATTACAGACCAACTTCAACTTCCGGCAGGACATAAAATCTCTTGCATAAAAAATCTAAAGTCTTTCAAATCGTCACAAAGAAACTTACTTACTGTCGCTACATATGATCCAAATGGAGATTTGGATACATCAGGTGCATTACACTTTTTTGAGATGAATATTACTACTGGTAATATTACATTAGCTAAGCATCCTGAAAAAGCGGCAGAAGGTGTTTCTCAGATTGATATGAAATGGGGTGATTTTGGAAAAATCATAGACATAGACTATAAAGAAAAATAATAATGAGGAAAGTTTTAATTTTATCGTTATTGCTTCTTGGTTACTTTAACCATATGGTTGCGATCTCTATTATATCAGGTAGCTGGAATAATGTCGGAAACGCTGTTTGTTTTTACGAAGTAGAAAATGGACAGATAAAAGAAAAGGCCAGATATATTCTGGGAAAAGATAAAAAATTCGGATTTGCTATACATCTTGAAAAGGAAGGTTATTATGTCATTGGTACTGAAAATAATCAATCTCCTATGGGCAAACATATATTTTATTTGAAACCCGATGATAACCTGAATGTAAATGTAACCGCTAATGGATATGAATTAATAGGGGAGAATACTGCAGAAAACAAGGTGATGAAAGAATGGTTTGATATTATAAAGCCAGTCAATCAAATGTCCATGAATTCAAGGATAGCCAGTAGCCCCACATACGTAGAATTTTTCC
The DNA here is from genome assembly GCF_016652235.1 of Dysgonomonas sp. Marseille-P4677. Taxonomy (GTDB): domain Bacteria; phylum Bacteroidota; class Bacteroidia; order Bacteroidales; family Dysgonomonadaceae; genus Dysgonomonas. The sequence goes on along the minus strand of NZ_JAEPKU010000018.1, from coordinate 37,409 downwards.
CGGCTTTGGAAGAGGTGATAGAAGAAAATATAGTTAAGAAATCGAGTATAACAGGCAATAAAAAATTTGATGACTCTATTGAGGGGTTCAAAGAATGGGATATTGCTGCTAATGCGTTGTATTTTCTCTTTTTACCTAACTCAGCTCATCCTCAAGATGAAGATTTCCCTGAATACTATCAAGACATATCATTCGACAAGATGTGTAAATCGGAAGCATTAATGGATTACCCTTATGGAAATCGACTGCTTTCGAATATGAATATGCGCGTATACCTTGAACGAAGAAAGGCTGACGATACATTAAGTTCTAGAGATCAAGCTTTACTGAAAGAGAACCTTGAAAGTACCTCCAATGATGTTTTGAAGGGAGAACTTGTATTGATATATGCTAAAGCTATACAAACGGTTGAAGGTATGATAGATTTTGGAAAAGAGTTTTCAAAATATTTGGGAACTGATAGCCAAAAAGAGCGTTTTAAAGAACTTCTTAATCTTAAGGCGAAAAATGCAAAAGGAGACCCTGCTGTAGATTTTAAGTTTCAGAATTCAGAAGGGAAAGAAGTCGCTTTGTCTGATTTTAAAGGTAAAGTCGTTTATATCGATATCTGGGCGACATGGTGTGGCCCATGCAAAAAGGAAATTCCTCATTTAAAAATGCTCGAAGAAGAATATAAGGGTAAAAATGTTGTATTTCTAGGAGTTTCGATCGATGTTCAGAAAGATCATCCTAAATGGCAGAAATTTTTAATAGACAATAAGATGAAAGGAATTCAGCTTTTTGCCGGAGATAAAGCCGGAGATATATCAAAGCCGTATAAAATAAAAGGAATACCTCGTTTTATGTTAATCGATAAAGATGGTAAGATTGTCTCTAGTGATGCTCCAAGGCCTTCGAGTCCGGAAATAAAACTATTACTTAATAGTACCTTATTAAAGAAATAATGATTGTACGATAAATCCAGCATAAGGTATTTATGCTGGATTTTTATTTTATCTCAGTTTAATTAAAAAAGTATTTTATGAAAAAGCAATTCTTATTATGTGTTCTTATCTTATTTTCGGTAATAATTGATAATATAACAGCACAAATAAATAAGGATAAAATATGTGCTACAATTAACCGGTTTTCCATAGGACTTCAAAGTGGAGATACAGCGCTTATAAACAAAGAATTAAGTTCGTGCTTTTCTCTTGGGATGAGTTCTTTTCCTTCAATTCAGCACTATTTAAAACCAATTATAGAAAATAATGAAGTGACAGATATTGAATTTGTATCTGTCAAGAATACAGAAAATGAACTTACAACTGTAAATGTTATTGCAAAGCTTAAGAACAAAAAAAACATCGAAGGGATTATTGCTCTCGATTCTAACTGTAAAATAGTGTTCGCAGACGTGTTAGATCGGCTTTTCGGAGTTAGCAGATATAATAAGTCTGAGTTTAGAGGTTCTATACCTATTGAAGTTGATGATAATATAATAGTTTTGACAATCAAAGTTAATGATTCAGACCAATCCCTAAGACTTCTATTCGATACAGGGGCTGATGGAACGGCATTGACAAAAGAGGCAGCCTCTAAACTAACCTCTATTGTGTATAAAGATCATAAAACTGAGGTTGTTGGGGGAAGTATACAAGTGAAAAAATCTTCAGGAAATGTATTTTATTTATCAGATCAAATATCTCTAAAAAATCAGGGTTTTATAGTTCTTGAAAATACTTCCGACAAACAAACCGATGGAATAATAGGACTCAATATTGCTAAAGAATACATAATAGAAGTTGACTTAGATAATAAAGTGATGAATTTTTATAGCTTCGGAGATTATCAGCCGGCACAAAATTATGATAGAATAAATATACATGCTTCTGAGGGTAGTATTATGATGATCGATGGAAGTGTAAATATCGTTGGTAAAAAGGATGCTCCGGGTAGATTTGCTTTCGATACCGGGGCTAATTACCATCTTATTGCTTTTGAAAACTATGTCCGAAAGAATAGGCTTTTATTATCCGGATTTAAACCCGAATCTCAGGGGACTACAGTCAGTTTAGGGCTGGTTTCTCCCGTATTTAACGGTAAGGCACATTCATTTACTTTTGCTAACAAATATACGTTCGAGAATATGCCGATAGCACTTCAGGCTTCGACCGGACGTGGGCAAATTACAGCCGCTTTAGGATCAATAGGAATACAGTTGATAAAACAATTTAATTTTACAATCGATTTGCTCACAAAACAAATTTATCTATCTCCGAATAAAAGATATAAAAACTAAAAATGTGATATGAGTTTTAGCCTTTATAATAGCTTCTTATTCTATATATAATTCTTTAGCTAATCTAAACTTCCAGGCCATGAAGTCAACGAGCGATTGAGGAGAAAGGATACGTATTGTATCTGCATATCCGAGAAACTCCCTCTGCAATTCCTGATTGATTACAACATGAATTTCAAAAACTGTGGAGCCATCTTTATACTCTTCTACAATTTTCTGACTTTTATGAAAAGGCTTAGTTTGCACATAAGGTGCATTTTCTTTATTTACTGAGAAGCGAACGGTTTGGGCTTTCATACCGATGTTTTTTGTTACACCAACCAAATCATTAAAGAAAGTTTGAGGGTCGAAAAGATCATTTTCGATAAATTTCTCCTTTTCGGCTATTTTAATATCATGTATACGATCTAATGCCAGATTGATTAAGCTCCCTTTTCGGCGTCCAAATACAAACCAACGATTACGATATTCTTTCAGTAAATAAGGGTAAAATATAAAAGTATTAGCCGAGCGAGCCTTAAAAGATCGATATTTAATATTCAATACCTGCTTATTGACGATAGCATTGTAGATAATATCTAAGTAATTCAGTCCTTTAAGACTTTCATTCTTTTCGAAATCTATAACAGGAATAGTCTTTTGTTTGGCAGAAGTAACATGGTCTTCCAAACGACTGACAATGTCCTGCATCTCTGAAAAGTAAGAAAAGCCTTTAAACTGGCGAAGAACTTCTACCGCTTCCGACATGGTTTTTAGGTCTTGCTCCGATAGCGGTGTATTAGTGATACTATAATCCTCATCTTCGTACTTGTAATATTTACTATCGTAAACTACAATAGGAGCATTATATCCAAGCTTTTCGCTACGCATCATCTGAATATCCATCTGCACAGTACGTTTGCTAATACCTTTGTCTATGCCTTCATATTCATAAAGGGCATCGGAACAGGCATCGATCAAATCCTCTAGTGTCCACTGTCTGTACTTGTTGCGCAGGCAAGTATCTATTGTTTTATAGCGGATGAGGGCGTTACGGTTTACCGGCATAGTCTAAATATTATCTTTTAATTTATCCAATTGATAATGCTTTCTAAAATGTTGTATCATATTCTGATAATCGTCAAGTTCAAAGTTTAATGATTGAAAATTCGAGAACCAAACTATGTCATATTTTATTTCATCATCGAACCATTTAGTTTGTTTATCAACACCTATTTGCTTCCATTGAATAAAAGATCCATGATTCTCAATTTCTGCTACAATCAATGTACATGAAAAGTCGTAATCATCTGGACACATCAATATTGGACATATTGTAATCTCTCCTTTATTGGGTAAAATTGTTTCCCACACTATTTTTTCTTCTTGATTTATTAATCCGTAGAGCAATGTTGGAATTAATCCTTTATATAAATTGTCTGGATATAATTTATCCAGTTTTTCATCAAGCCAAAAATTGTCAATATAATAGTTAGGATATAACCAATCCTCTTGATAATCACTTTTATCTATTTTAGCCTTTATAGAGTTCATTAAAAACTTTTTTTTAAAAATATGAAAAATAATTTTGTTTACGCAAAAAGATTGCGTAATTGTATTTGAATCTTTGTGATGTCAAGCAAACAAAGAGTGTCGTAAAAGACCTTAACAATTAAAAATTACAGTGATGAAATTTAATTTTACAACAAAAGGAAAAAACAAGGCAATGAATCACGAAGGTGAATCAGCATATCGCTTGTCGCCAGAATGGCAATTGTATACTGCTGCCGTAACCTCTTCGTTGAGTGACAAGTTTTACGAAAAAGCAGAAACAAGGGTAGAGACATTGCGTAAACTGATAGCTCAATGTGATCCAGTATTTGTAGCTCAGTTGGCAATATATACCCGTCAGAAGATGAATATGCGTTCCATATCTTTGGTATTGGCTGTAGAGTTGGCAAAGGTACATAGAGGAGACTCTACTGTATGTAAAATGGTATCGGGTATCGTACAGCGTGCCGATGAGATAACTGAATTGCTTGCATACTACCAATTGGCTAACCAACGCAAGGATACCAAAAAACTGAACCGATTGTCAAAACAACTTCAGTCAGGCTTACAAGATGCTTTCAACAAATTCGATGAATACCAGTTTGCAAAATACAATCGCGATACTGAAGTAAAACTTAGAGATGCTTTGTTCCTAGTACATCCAAAAGCGAAAGACAAGGCACAACAAGTATTGTTCAATAAGATAATAAACAATGAGTTGGAAACTCCATACACGTGGGAAACTGAACTTTCGTCATTGGGACAAACTAAGTTTACTTTTGATAAAGAAAAAGAAATTGCTTTTCGCATGAAGTGGGAAGAACTGATAGATAGCCGTAAAGTAGGTTATATGGCATTGATGCGTAACTTGCGTAACATATTGGAGGCCGAGGTATCGCAACAGCATATAATGAGTGTATGTGAGACTTTGTCGAATGCAGAAGCAGTGCGCCGTTCGAAGCAGTTGCCATTCCGATTCCTTGCGGCTTATCGTGAAATATCGAAAGTAAAATCGGCTTATGCCGGTCGCATTATGAATGCGTTGGAGCAGGCTGTTGCTATTTCGGCAGAAAACATATCCGGCTTTGATGCTGATACTAAAGTATTGATAGCCGCCGATGTATCGGGTTCTATGCAGCAAGCTATATCACCAAAGAGCAAAATATTGTCATATGACATAGGTTTGATGCTTGCCATGTTGCTGAAATCTCGTTGTAAAAATGCTATAACAGGTATGTTCGGAGATAAGTGGAAAGTGATAAACGTTCCAACCAAGGGTATATTGTCCAATGTGGATGCTTTCTATCGTCGTGAAGGCGAAGTCGGCTATGCGACCAATGGTTATCTGGTAATAAATGATTTGCTGAAGAGCAACCAACGAATAGATAAAGTGATGATGTTTACCGATTGTCAGCTGTGGAATAATCGTAACGATAAAAAAATAGCTGATTTGTGGGACAAATACAAAAAGATATCACCGGAAAGCAAGCTATATTTGTTTGACCTATCGGGATACGGAACCACACCTTTGGATATCACCCGTGAGGATGTATGCCTGATAGCAGGTTGGTCAGATAAGGTATTTGATATAATAGCGGCTATAGATCGTGGAGACGATGCTTTAGATGAGATACGGAAAATAGAATTATGATAGATAAGAAACTTTGCGGATGTCGTAGTATAGAGATACTTCGAACTGTAAATTCCTAAAGACTCTATGCGTTTGTAACTTCGCAAAGTTTATTTATCTATATTGAAAAGCAGGGGCGGATATAAGAAAAAAGGAGACAGTGAAAAATAGTATAAAACATGTAACTTTTGTCACCTTTTTTTAACATCTTTGAAAATATAACAATGTCGTAAAAACATAGGTCTTCGTATTAAGCATGCTCTGGTTGTGGGTTTGAGTTCAACTGAATAGAGCAGATTTGAAAGGTATAAAAAGAAAGAAATCGAGATGAAAATTGATCTATAAGAAGAAATTAATTTACTGTTGGCCGACGAAATAGTAAATGGTTTTAATAATACAAGATATATTGAGTGTGCTATCAAGTTGCTCGAAAATAACTATAATACTGAATCATTATATATATTAGCAGGTTTAGATTGTGAGGATAGTCTTGTCTTAAAGAAATATTTCGAAAAGGTGCTTTCGGAACTGGATGTTGTCCCAGAAACAGATAATGAGAAATTGATTAACATATTTGCTCTTAAAACGGTCAGGGATGTCATTGATTGTAGAATGACTCCGGATGAAGGATTAGCCAATATGGTAAAAATAGCTAATCTTGATTATCTTAATAAATATATTGAGTTTATATATATTTCTGATGATATATATTCTATTGAACATGGGGGTACACCTTATTATTTTCCAGAATTGAGTACAGATAAAATTGATGAATTAATAAAAAATGAGTTCTTTATTTTTTATGAAGCAGAGAGAAAGGGGATATATGAAAAAGTAAAAAATTATATCTATTGCAAGAAGTGCTCATCTTTACAAGAACCTGTTTTAAAGAAGAAACGATTCAGAAATATACAATATTACGCATGCTCAAATTGTGGTTCAGACAATATAGCGTACAATAGTAGTTCTATTTGTACAGAGAAAATAATAGAATTTTTAAAAATAAATTAATCCACGCAAAAAGACTGCGTACTGCTGTTCTAACTTTGTATTATTAAAGAAAGAGGTCATTGATATAATAGCATAAAACAAGTGCCGTAGAAGAGAGTTACTTCGCACTTCTAATGCCCGGGTCGCGGGTTCGACTCCCGCCACTCCTACAAAACGAAAATTAAGTATGGGAGTGTAGCTCAGTGGGTAGAGCAGGAATATAGTCTCTTTTCGTCTGTAGCCTTGTTTTCTTTAAGATATAATAAGTGTCGTAAATAAGAGTTACTTCGGTAGAGCAGGTGTTACTTGGTTGTGGGTTCAAATCCCTCCATTCGAAAGGATGTAGCTCAAAATAAATTCTTATTGTCTGTTACCTTGTTTTTGAGATATAAACAGAATGTCGTAGAAAAGAGTTACTTCGACTCACTTTAGGGGAGGAATAGCGAAGTCGTAAAACCGACAAGGCTATCCGGTTCGACTCCGGCAATGTCAAGCCCCGTTTCTCTTTTCGTTTGTTACTTCTGTTCTTCCTGTAAACGAATGCCGTAGAAGAAAGTTACTTCGTTTAAGTGGCCAACGTAGGTTCGAATCCTGCACGAGCTTTCTCCGCTTATAGCTTCGTTTTAAAATTAAAAATCTAGTCAGGTGTCGTAGAAAAGGAGTTCTTCGTGTGATCCGGCGACGCAGGTGCAATTCCTGCCATGCGAAAGCTAGTAGTTGAGAGTAAAACACCGGAATGTAAGGCCTTTTCGACTTATTACCCTGACTTTTTATTAGAAAATATACGAGTATGATAGAATTAAAAGGAAAATATAACCAAGATTGTAAAATCTTCATCGACGATGTGGAAACAGAAGCTATTGAGCTGGTACAGAATATACTGAACAACGAAATATCTGAAGGAGTGCAAGTCCGTATTATGCCCGATACACATGTAGGTAAAGGAATCGTTATTGGATTTACTATGCCAATGACTAAAATGATAAATCCAAATTATATTGGCGTTGATATCGGTTGTTCCGTTACAACTCATAAGTTAAACAAGCGTATTGAAGCAGACCGTTTACCGACTTTGGATCTGGCAATCAGACGTTCTGTACCAATGGGGATGAATATTCGAAAAGAAAAGACCTACGATAATTGGTGGGTAGACCCATACATTGAAGCTGTAAATCTGAATCTTCAATCATTTCAACAAGAATGGGCGAAGCGTTTTGATGAAGAGAAAGTATTGGAAACAGTCGATAGGGAATATATCAGCCGATTAGCGAAAAAGCTTGGAATCAATGAGGATACATTTTATTACTCAGTTGGAACTTTAGGCGGAGGAAACCATTTTATTGAAATAGGAGAGTCTGCAAAGGATGGTTCGCATTATCTGACTATTCATTCCGGATCGCGAAATCTCGGACTGAAAGTTTGTAACTATCATGCTAAAAAGATGTTGTCGCAAAGAGGTTTGACTCAGGAATATTTCGATGAATTTAAACAAATAACTAAAAATACCCAACCAACATCTGATATACCACAAAAACTGGAAGAGCTGGCAAAAAAATATAAGGTGGATAAAAAGGAGTATATGCTCGAAGGTGATGATATGTATAATTATCTTGTAGATATGGTTATAGCCCAGACTTATGCACAATTCAATCATAAAGCAATGTCGAAAGCTATATTCAAAGATTTAGGAGAAGATTATTATTCTGTTGATTCTGTATATTCTATGCACAACTTTATAGATACCGCCGACTGGATTATCAGAAAAGGAGCAATCCGTTCTTATAAAGGAGAAAGAATGGTAATCCCATTTAATATGCGTGACGGAATACTTATCTGTGAGGGAAAAAGCAATGCTGACTGGAACTGTTCGGCTCCTCATGGTGCAGGGCGTGTACTGGCTCGAAACAAAGCTTTAAAGACTTTGGATATGGAAGAATTTACAAAAGAAATGGAGGGTATTTATTCGTCTTCAGTTTGTCAATCGACTCTTGACGAATCGCCAATGGCTTATAAGGATAAGAATTTGATAATGGTAGCTATAAAAGGTACGGCAACAATTATAGATTCAATCAGGCCAATAATGAATATTAAGGCCAAATAGAAGTATGAGAAATGGAAGCTCCTGTAAATTACATTTTACAGGAGCTTTAGTAGTGTTATATCTCAAAATAGAATCCCGACTTAGTAAGGCTTTCGTATCGGTTCTTATCAAAACTGTAAATTTTAGCTCCTCGCGAAGGTCGATTCTTTTGTTTGTCACTATGATCTATTAACAAGTTCATACTTAGTATCTTTTTTCTAAAATTGCCCCGGTCTATATCTCTTTGCAGTATGGTTTCGTATAATCGATGTAGGTCCGGCAATGTAAATTTCTCCGGTAATAATTCAAAACCTATCGGCTGATATCGGATTTTTCCTTTAAGGCGTTCTACTGCTACATCTAGTATTTCTTGGTGGTCGAAAGCTAATAGTGGTATTTCATCAAGAGAGAACCATTGTACATCTTCGATATTCAGTCCGATATTAAGGATATAATCCGTAGATCTAACCAATGCATAGTATGCTATACTTATAATACGTTCTCTCGGGTCTCTTTCAATTTTTGAAAAAGTGTATAACTGTTCCAAAAATATGGATTCCAGCCCTGCTTCTTCTTTCAACTTTCGTCGGGCGCATTCATCTGATGTTTCATCGATATTGATAAAACCACCGGGGAAGGGCCACATACCTATATAAGGATTAATGGCACGTTTTGTCAATAATACTTTAAGTTGAAGCTGGTCTTTATCAAATCCAAATATCACACAATCGACTGTAATTGCCGGACGCGGATATTTATATGTATATTCGTTAGACTTATCCATCGTTAGTTATAATATTACATCGACTGTCTTTTTAATCTGAATACCATATCTTTCTTTCAACTCTAGGTATTGTAGCCGGGTTGATTCCTCAAAGCCTACTATAGGAGACATACAATCTTCTAACAGAGTGATACGGGTAATTATATCTTTACGATCCGAGAAATATTCAAGGATCTGAACTGTTGATGCCAGCACACAATGGCTTGAAGCTTCTCCGGCAATGTATATCTCATCATATTCTTCTACAGCATCCAGAACTAATTGATTTACATAATTTTCAGGATCATATTCTGCTTTTACTATCCCATACATCTCCGTATATGGATTTTGTCCTTTGTAGATAAAGATGGGAGTGCTGCTACGAGCCGCAGAGTGGAAATACAGCATTTTGGTAAATTCATTTTCCAGTTTCGCTCCATTTGTTCCCTCCAAGCAATGATAAGGCCATATACAAAGTTGTTTTTTACTTGTTAATTCCAAATTCTTAAGGTATTCTAACGAGCGGTCTTTTTCTCCATTAGCAGCTTGCCATTTGCCATTAATAACATCCTGATAGGTAATGATTGTGAATGGCGGAGGATTATTACTCTTATTATCCACCCACCAGTTTGCATGAAATATCTGAGTAATAGAATGTGAATCCAGACTACATATAATCTGGGTTAGACTTTTCGTATTGTTATAAATCCAACTTGTAAGACGTTCGACATCTCCTTTAGAGCCTTGCACTGATAAACTACCAATATTCTCCATAAAGTCGTTCTGAACATCGATAGCCAAGAGTAGAATTTGTTTATTGTCCTGCGATATAGGGGCCATTCTCTCTTCCTTCGCTAAAGAAATAACTTCAGCGATATCTACTCTATTATTAAACGATGCAATCTTTTCAACATCAACTATTTGCTCATATCTTGTTTTCATGTATTTTGTTATTTAGTGATTGATAGAATATTAACCCTTAAATATAGGAATTTTAGCAAATTTATGTGTTGACATTGCTATACGTTTTGCAATTAGTTTATCTATGCCTGCATTCCTGGATGTACCAATTAGGATATAAGCATCAATTTGATCGTAAGTCATTCCCAGTTCATCCTCATCAGTCTGTCCATCCCATAATCCAGCCGATGGCTTTTTATATCTTTTGATTGGACTTATTGAGTGTGCCTGTACTGTTCATCTGTAACATCTGTCTTCTATTATCTAAAAATAGAAATCAAATATCTAAAACTAAACAACGATAGTATTGTTCTAATATAATTTTACTTTCGATATATACTAAGCTATCATTGTGAAAGGTCCCAAAGACTAGCTAATAATCTTAAGTCTATGTAGTTGTATTTGCGAAATGGTGTGGTTAGTTGTGTGTCCGTAGAACGATGGCATATATTAACGAATAACAAACATTAATCTTAAAATTAAAATATTATGAAAAATAAATCAATGTGAGCCAACATGAGTCTGGTATTTGCATGTGAATAATGTAATACAGACATTACCAGTAGATAGTATCTATGTAAATTGAAATATTAAACCTGTTAAATCTATTCGAAATGAAAAAAAAGTATTTAATTTTTGCTTTTCTAATTTCTCTAATCTTCTATGCCTGTAGTGGTAAAGAAGAAATAGAAAAAATACCTGAAGTCGGTGATTACTATGAACCCAATAAACCAATTGCTTTTGAAGCGATGTTTCCTTCATGGGGGAGAATCGATCAAACATTTGTTATCAAAGGAAATTTCCCTAAAGACACAGCTCAAATAAAAGTATATTTTGATAAGAAAAGAGCAGTTGTTATAAATTGTGACGGAAGGGAACTCTATGGAATGGTTCCTAAACAAGCACCAGGATATAATTCAGTGTCACTTGTCGTTGGCAAAGATAGTATTGTTCCTGATAATGTTCGTTTTAAATATTATCAAACACAATCTGTTAAAACTGTTGTAGGTAAATTTGAAGATGATCGATATATAGAAGGTAATCTGGATGAAGCTCGTGTTCAAAATGTAACAGGAATAGGAGTTGTTAAAGGTCAAAAAGGCGATAATATTATTCTTGTCGAAGGAGACTGGGGCGATAGAACCAGTTTTGTTTCTTTCGATGATAATATGATGATGAGACTCACTAATATCAGTTATATGGGAGCGATAGCTGTTGATCATACGAAGGAAAAGGCATGTGTAATAAGAAGAGATGGTACTCGTATGTTATACACTGCTACAAGAGAAGATGGATGGACATTAAATCCCACTGGCATTGAAATAGATGGTAATATGCTTCCCGGAAGTTTGCATGGCGGAATGACCTATGCCGAAGATGATCGCTATTTATATCTCATGTCTGAAGGTACAATGGTTGAAGTGGATCTGGTAAATAAAGAAGTTAAAAAATTATTTACAAAAAATGACCATGCGGCTTTTAATGGTGTGAACCTTGGTTCATGGTGGCAATACCTGATTTATAGTAAATATCACAAATGTTTCTTTGTGTCTTACGCTGATGCAAACGGTATATTTAAGGTCTATAAGGATGGATCTGGTGTATGGCATGTAGAAAAATATGCAGGATTCAATTCAGGAGGTACCGCCTTTGGAGATAAGTTGCTTGATGCAGTATTCAGAGCTCCTTGTGGAATGGCTGTGAATAGTGAGGGCGAAATCTATGTATGCTGTAAGGATGGCCATTGTATTGTCAAAATCAGAGGTAGTCTTGTATCATTAGTTGCTGGTCATCCAGACCAATGGGGTAAAGTTAATGGATATCCTCTTGATGCATACTTTGATCAACCTAAAAGTATTGCTATAGACTCAGAAGATAACTTTTATGTGGGAGAAGGAGCATCAAGAGTTGTCAGGAAGCTTACTATCGAATAAAAGCCTAATTAAATACAAATCAACTATAATATGAAGATAAAAAATATATTATTGCTGCTGACATTATGGGTAGCATCCCTCGGAGCTATGTTTGCTCAGTCAAACTTGACAGCCGGAGGATCTGTAATGGACGAAACAGGAGAACCTTTGATTGGAGTTTCCGTTTCAGTAAAAGAAAATCCTACTAATGGAACGATGACTGATACAGATGGACGTTTCAAATTAACTGGTATAAAATCGAATCAAACTATAACTTTTTCATATATTGGGTTTGATAAACAAGAAATTAAAGTTGAAAAAAGCGATGAACGTATGCGTATTGTTTTAAAAGAGACAGTAAACATGATGGATGAAGTCGTTGTTACAGCTTCGGGTAAAGTACAAAAGAAAATTAATGTTACGGGTGCGATTACGTCTATAGAAACCAAGGATCTGAAAGCACCCGCTACTTCCATCAGTAATATGCTTGGTGGACGTGTTCCCGGCATTATATCGGTTAATAGAAGTGGCGAGCCGGGAAAAGATTTTTCTGAATTCTGGATACGAGGAATAAGTACATTCGGTGCCGGTCAAGGAGCATTAGTTCTCGTTGACGGGATAGAAGGGGATCTTAATACACTTGATCCTGAGGATATTGATAGCTTTTCTATACTCAAAGATGCTTCATCTACAGCTGTATATGGAGTAAGGGGTGCAAATGGGGTTGTTCTTGTGACAACTAAAAAAGGAAAAGCAGGAAAGTTAGATATCAGAGTTAAGGCAAATACGGGAATATCTTATTCTCCACGTATGCCTGAATATGTTCGGGCAGCCGATTATGCATCTCTTGCCAATGAGGCTTCAGTTACAAGAGGAGGAATCCCTATTTATTCGGATGTTGATCTTGCATTATATGCCAATCATATGGACCCGGACCTTCATCCTGATGTAGACTGGAGAGATGTTATATTGAAAGATTATACATGGAATCAACAATACTTTTTAAGTGCTTCAGGTGGAGGACAGATTGCACGCTATTATATTAGTGCCGGTTTCATGAATAAAGAAGCCATATTCAAACAAGATAAGGATATAAACAAGTACGACACCAACGTTAACTACAATAAGTTTAATTTCCGTGCAAATGTAGATGTAAATATAACTCCTACTACTACACTCTCTCTGAATGAAGAAAGTGTAATCATAAATCAAAATTATCCGGGTTATGGAGATAATGCTGATGTTTTATGGGAAGCGCAAGCAAATCTGACTCCTGTTACTGTGCCACTTCTATATTCAACCGGAGAAGCTCCAGGGTACGGTAATACTAAAAACAACATAAGTCCTTATGTGCTACTCAATATGACTGGCTACAGAAAGTATTCTTTCAACAACAATAAGATAACCATGCAACTTAATCAAAATTTGGGTATGGTTACTGAGGGTTTATCAATTATGGGACTTGTAAATTTAGATAGCAGTAGTAAAACATGGCAGATAAGAGAGAAATCTCCGGCAATATATTATGCAAGTGGACGGAAACGCGATGGATCTCTGAATTTAGATAAAGTGCAGGAAGCCATTGAACCATACTATGGAAATGCAACAGAGACTGAACGTAAATATTACTTTGAGGGACGGATCAATTACGATCGTATATTTAATAAGGCGCATCGAGTTGGTGGATTGATACATGCTTATTGGAGTGATTATGAATCTTCCCGATTTAATACTGGTTTGACAGCCATTCCAAAACGATATAACAGCTATGCCAGCCGTTTTACATACTCTTATAACGATACATATATGGCCGAGTTTAATGTTGGGTATACGGGGTCGGAGGCTTTTGAGAGAGGTAAGAAATTTGGTTGGTTTCCTGCGGTTTCTTTAGGTTGGGTTCCAACTCAATACGATTTTATGCGTAAGCATATACCTTTTTTAGATTATTTTAAATTTAGGGCCTCATATGGAATTGTAGGTAATGACAAACTTACTTGGAACGACTCTGTCCGATTCCCATATCTGACATTGATTGGTATGACAGGTTCTGGACAGTGGAATAATGGCGAGGGTATAACCGAGACACAGGTTGGTTCGAGCAACTTAAGATGGGAAAAAGCAACAAAATACAATTTAGGTATGGATGCGCGTTTCTTCAAGGATCGCTTCGATATGGTTGTGGATATATTTAAAGATATTCGTTCAGGCATTTACCAACTACGCCAGAGCGTTCCGGAAGAAATGGGATTAGTTTCTTTACCTTGGGCAAATGTTGGGAAAATGGAAAGTTGGGGTGTTGATGGACATATTTCTTATACCCAGCCTCTTGATCCCGGAGATAAAAGTAAATATGTTGTGATTCGTACTAATTTTACGCAGTCAAAGAATAAAGTGGTTGAATTTGAGGAGGATATAAAGAGATATCCTTATCAATCAGCTGTCGGATTTCAGGATGGTATAAGACGAGGACTTATTGCAGAAGGACTATTTAAAGACGAATTTGACATTCAGAATAGCCCTCGGCAAGAGTTTGGGAATTATCTTCCTGGTGATATTAAATACAAAGATGTGAATGGAGACGGAGTCATTAATAATGATGATATTGTACCTTTAAAATATTCTGGTATACCTCAAATTCAGTATGGATTTGCTACTGAGTTCAATTGGAAAAATTTCAATTTGAGCGTTCTTTTTGAAGGTACGAGTCGGGTTGCCTATTTTAGACAAGGAAATATGTACAATCCATTCTCCGGTAGTAATACTGGGAATGTAATAACAGATTTCGCAGATCCTCAAAATCGTTGGATATCAAGAGAAATATCCGGAGATCCTGCAACAGAAAATCCTAATGCAAAATATCCAAGACTTTCGTATGGCGGTAGCTGGAATAACAGTATGTCTTCAACATTCTGGCTTCAGGATGGAGCCTACCTAAGGCTCAAAAATGTGCAGTTATCATACACTGCAAAAATAAAGACACTACGGAAGTTTGGGCTTCAGAGTGCCGTGATCAGCCTTATTGGAGATAATTTAGCTGTCTGGTCTAAAGAAAAAATGTTAGATCCTGGACAAGCTCAGGAAAATGGAACTAAGTATCCTATCCAGCGGGTATACACTTTGCAATTGAATCTCTCATTTTAATACAACAGATTATGAATAAAATATTTAATGTTAATAGAGCAATAGTCGCTATACATGTCAAGTTACTGAGATTTGCTATCATTCTGATTACTATTTTCACTTTAAGCTCATGTGAAGATTATCTGGATATTGACAAATATGTATACGATCAAACAACGTTGGATTCCATTTTCTTGTCAAAAGCAAGAACGGAGCAATATATTAATGGTGCGGCAGCGCTCTTAATTGATGAAGCAATACAAACTGGAAGCGAATGGAACTGGAATGTTGCTTCAGCTAGTGGAGCATCTGCAGATGAAGCAATTATACCCTTCATGTTGAACGGTAATAGCCTATTATATGATGAAGTAACAGAAACAAATACCAGATTTAACCCATGGCCAAACTGTTATAAAGGAATTCGAAAGGCTAATATTATACTTGCTAATATTAGTAAGAATCAAGAGATTACTGAAATGGAATCCCGCGATTTTAGAGGGAGGGCCTATTTCCTTCGTGCTTATTTTTATTTTTACCTTGTTCGTTTATATGGACCAGTACCTATTTTACCAGATTTAGCTTTTGATACAGATGCTGATGTTGCAACAGCTTCTATCGAGCGTGCGACATATGATCAGTGTGTCGAAAAAATATGTGCTGACTTTGAAGAAGCATCGAAGCTATTGCCTCTGGACAGGATAGAATCTCAGCAATACTTACCTACAAGAGGGGCTGCATTAGCATTTAAAGCTCGTTTGCAATTGTATGCTGCAAGTCCTTTATTTAATGGGAATACATATTATTCGGATTGGACCCGGTCCGATGGTTCTCATTTCATATCTCAAACAGAAGATAAAAATAAATGGGGCAAGGCTGCTGCTACGTTTAAGAGAATTATCGATATGGACAGATACCGCATTCATACAGTAAGCAAAATAGTTAATGACAAAGGAACTGGAACTTTACCTCTTCCTTCGACAGTTTCAAATGCGAGTTTCCCGGATGGAGCAGGAGATATTGATCCCTACAAATCTTATAAAACTCTTTTCGATGGCACCTATCAGCCTTATATTATCAAAGAATATATTTATTATGCCGTTAATAATGCATATCAAGGTAATAGTGATAGTCGCCTTGTTTTTCCGGCTAAATTGGGTGGTAATGCTACTCTTAGTGTAACACAAGATTTGATCGAAGAATATCGTATGGCTGATGGGCGAAAATTCAGTGAAGCAACAGAAGCTGAGAAATCATGGCAAGCCGTTGGAACAAGTAGAACTTTCTCTTCAGATTATCAGCTATCAGCTTCCAGAGCCTTTATGGACGACAATAGAGAGCCTCGCTATTATGCCAGTATAGGATTTAACCATTGTATTTGGCCATCCACTTCTTATAGAGGGAGTGATGCTGCGGTAAAGAATTTAGATGTTGAATATTATCAGGGGGGAAATGCTACTAACTTGAATGATAATAATCACAGAAATAGAACAGGATATACTTTTAAAAAATATGTGCATCAAGATGATTGTATATTTTGGGATGGAACTGTTAAGGCAAAAACTTATCCTCTGTTTCGATATGCTGAAGTATTGTTGGGTTATGTAGAAGCTTTGAATGAAATGGATGGTTCTTATAAAGATGAGGCTTCTGGAATCACAGTATCAAGGGATGTTAATCAAATGGTATACTATTTTAACCAGATACGATATAGAGCGGGACAACCTGGTATAACAACTGAAATAGCTTCAAATTATCAGACAATGAAGGATTTGATAAAAAGCGAAAGACGTATTGAATTTGCATTCGAAAATCAACGTTACTGGGATTTACGCCGTTGGAAAGACGCATATGATGCATATAACAAACCAATAAGAGGTTTAGATGTGAGTGCAAGACAGTCGCAACGTCAGCAGTTTTATACAGTAAGAATTTGGAATACTGAGAGATACATGAAGCGTATGTTCCAAAACAAGATGTATTTCTGGCCTATCGACAGAAATGTACTTCAGAAAAATGGTAGACTGGAGCAAAATCCAGGCTGGTAATCAAATTATTAATGCATTTAAAATGAATAAGATGAAAAAAATATTATTATTATCTTTATCTCTTATAGCCTTGTGGTTTATCAGTTGTGATGATGAGCTACCAATGGATAAACTAATGTATCCAGAATCTGTTTATCTTGTTGGTGCAAAAGGCCGAATTATAGATAGGGACTTGAATATTGGCTTCCTTAGAGATACAGTTCATGCTTCAGTTGCAATAAGCAGTTCAATAAAAATAGACAGAGATGTTACGGTTGAAATAGAAGAAGACCCTTCTGCTATAAAAAACTATAATGATAAAGAACTTGGTACAACTGATGTTCTATATCAAAACCTAGCAAGTGGTATCTATAGTTTTCCCAATCCGAATGTCGTAGTGAAAAAAGGAGAAGTGTATGGCACCTATCCTATTTATGTAGAACCGTCAAGCCTACATATTGATTCGTTATATATGATAGCATTGAGACTAAAATCATCATCTGATTTTGAATTAGCAAAACAAGATACAGTTGTCTTGATGAGATTTAATCTAATGAATGACTACTCGGGTTTATATTATATGGATGGCGTCATTAAAGAAGAAGCAAACCCGAACGACTCTATTATCTATAAATCTCCAAGAACATTGCAAGCAGTTGTAGATGGAAATACTGTGCGTATGTACCATCTGAAGAATGAGTGGACAAAAGGTGCTACAGACTATCGTCCGAACTATTGCTTTAATATCTCTGTAAATCCAGATAACTCATTATCTTTAGCCACTTGGCAGAATTTTAATATTCTTGAAGGAGGAGGAACTTATTATCCTGAGTTGAAAGTCTACGATTTGTGGTATAGATTTGTAGAAGACGGAGTAACTAAAAAAGTTAGCGGATTTGTATACAAAGAACGTAAAAATGATGAAGAACAACGAATTATAAATGACTGGATGGAGGAAAACAGAAAATAGGGCTGATTATTTTCCATAAAACAGTAATTACATTTAATAGGGGGATACTCTTCTTGTATTCCCCTATCTTCATTAGAAAAATATAAGTAACCCTTAAGTACAATTTCTTTATCTTCTCACCATTTTAATATAAGAAACAATATATAGCTTATGCGATTCTTATTCTTTATATTTTCTTTAATAGTCATTCTGAATAATGATATTCAAGCACAAAGTCTTGACACAACTTCTATAGAAAAACTATTTCTAGAACAAATATCCTATTTTCCACAGGAGAAAATATATGTTCAGACTGACCGTAATGTATATCTTCCCGAAGAAACTATCTGGTTTCGGGCACATTTGGTGGATGCTCTCTTCCTAAAGCAGGCAAATGCTAGCCGATATATCTATGTGGAATTTATTAATCCTTTGGATAGCATCATCCAAAGAGTAAAAATCAGGCCTGACAGCACAGGCTGCTTTTATGGTAGTATCCAGTTAGATGCTGATCTAGCGGAAGGAAACTACACCTTAAGGGCCTATACAAGGTTTATGCAAAATCAGGGGAATGATTATTTTTTTCATAAATCTATCTATATTACAGACCTAATGACAGAAAAAATGTTACCCTCAATAAGGTTCTTTGAGGATAATAAAAAGATAAAGGCCGAGATATCTTTTATAGATAAGACTGACAATGAAAAAAAAATGCCAGAGCAAGGTTTTATTTTTTATGATGGAGATACCGAAAAGGAAGGGCTGCCCTTAACTTTTGAAAACGATATGAGCTACTATACATTTAATGAAAAAAACATTCGTGCAAACAGAGTAGTTCTATTACAAGCTGTTTTTGAATATGGAGTATATAACTTTTATTTAAAAATACCTTCTTTAGATAAAAGTTTCGATGTTACCTTCTTCCCGGAAGGAGGTTATGCCCCTGTCTCTAGTGATATTAAGATGGCCTTTAAATCAATAAATAGCGAAGGGCTATCAGAGGATATTAAAGGTCAGGTTTTCGATGATCTGGGGCAGCCCTATACTTCTTTCGAAAGTTCCCATTTAGGGATGGGGCATTTCAGAATGTATTATTCTCCCGGAAGAAAGTATCATGCTATATGTACTAATAAGGATAACGTGTCGAAACGTTTTGAATTACCGGATGCTTTAGATAAAGCTGTATCTCTAAAAACTTTTTGGAATAATAATTTTTTACGAATAACATTAGCTAAATCTCCTGACTATCGGTTGCCAGTGCAAACAAAGTTGATAGCTCACATAAAAGGGGCCGTTATTTATGAACAGCTTTGGGATGACAAAAAAGAATATTTGACATTCGAACGAGACTTTTTTCCTACAGGAATAATACATTTATTACTTATTGACGAGGAGCGAAATATACTTAGTGAACGTCTTGTCTTTTCAACACAGGGTAGTATCTATGCTAATACAGATGTAATTACGGATAAAGCACACTATGTAACTAGAGACAAAGTTAATCTGAAGATTCAAGTACTGGATGAAGATAAAGTTCCTTTGTCAGGAAATATCTCCATGTCAATAGTTGATACAAAAGACATAAAAATAGATACAACTAATACAATTATATCTACACTCTTGCTTTCATCAGAGCTTAAAGGATATATTGAATCGCCAATGAGCTATTTAATGAGAGATAATAAGAAATCAGAACAATCTTTAGATGTTTTGATGCTGACACAAGGTTGGAGGCGCTATGATGTTCCTAAAATATTGAAAGGTGAGATAAAGAAAGATTTGCAATATCCTGTAGAACTGGGAGATGTTGTGACGGGTAAAGCAGAAGGATTATTTACAGCTTTGAAAGAAGGCGGTATTTCTCTAATTGCTTTTAAGGATTCGGTCTTAGGTACGTCAATAACACATCCAGATCAGAAAGGTAGATTTAGATTTGAAGATCTAGAATATCCTGAGGGTACAAATTATATGATACAGGCGTTAAATAAGAAGGGCTCGAATAGAGTATTCTTAGAAATAGACAAAGCCCAAGGCTTACCACCTTTGGCTGTACCTATACTTGACAGAGCGGATTATAAATTGGTAAATGATAACTACCTAACTAAGATGGGTGAAAAATATATGACAGAAAATGGCATTAGAATATATAATTTGTCAAGTGTAACTGTAAGTGCTAAAAGAAAGTTGAGAGAATCGACAACATCGCCATATTATTCGATCAGTTCATCTAGAGTATTGACTGAAGATGACGTAAATAAGTCGAATATTTTATCTGTTTTTTCTTTATTACAGAGATTGCCTGGTATATCTGTAATTGGTAATGAAGTTCGTCATAGAAATAGTATCCCTTTGACTATTATCGATAATATTCCGGAAGAGAATTTTAACTATGAGGACTTGGATATCGGAGATATCAAAGAGGTGTTCTTTACTCCTGCAATATCAGTAATGCCTATCTTCGGAACTCGTGCTGCTTCTGGAGCAATCATAATCAATACTAAGAAAGGCTATGTAGAAAAGAATAAGATTAATAATAATATAAAGATTATGAAACCAATTGGTTATAAACAAGTAGTAGAATTCTATTCTCCAACTTATTCAACTAAAGAAGAGAAGGATAGTAAAACCTTGGATTTGCGAACTACTATTTATTGGAATCCGAATGTACAACTTGATAGTACAGGATCGGCAACTCTCAGTTTCTATACAGCAGATTCTCCTTCCCAATATCGAGTTGTTATCGAAGGCATGAGTAGTTTTGGCCATCTCATTCATTCTTCGCAATATGAAATATCGGTAACACAAGATAATTGATACTTAACAGAAAGAGTAAAATCACCTTCTATTTGGTTAATGTACATCGTAGATAGAAGGTGATTTTATTAAAATTAATAGCCTTAGAAAGGGTTATTTAAAAATCCAATAATCTATATTGAACAATTGTCCTTCACCACCTTTGAACACAAGGAATAAATCATGTATTCCACTCGTTTTATTTATAGCAGAATTATAAGATCTCCAACCCCCGATATTATCAATTTGGCAATTACCGATAAGTGGACCATCAAGACTATCTATTCTGATTTCTATATTTCCACCGTTGATCGAGGCGGCATATGCTTGAAAATATGTTGCTCCTTTTTGGAAGTCAACAGACTTAATTTGAATGTAATCTCCATTGTCTATGGACGTTATATAGATATCATTTTTATCATTCTTATTTGTTTTAAGACCCTCACTCCAAGCCATAGTTTCAGCTTCAACTCTCTTGTATGGATTTATAGAACCTACTGCTTGAACTGCTGTGCCTTCATACCACCAAGGTAATTCTTGTATTGTACCATCCGAATTATATTTTATCTCGGCAACGCAAGTAGAACGACGCTCGTGATGCTTGTCGGTTATCATAAAATTTAATCGATAGTTAAACCCAAAAAGATAAGATTTACCTTTATAATCTATAATTCCAGGATGATTACCAGACGATCTTCTATCGGGCTTCATTATATAACCTTTGAATTGCCACGGGCCAATAGGAGAATCGCTCATTGAGTAGGCAATACCTTCGGGACAACATGTACTGGCATATGCCAGATAATAATGTCCATTTCGTTTATATACCCATGGTCCTTCTTGATAATGATATGGGTCTTTTTGTCCATCTACTTTAGCTATCGATGAATCTTTTGTAATCTCTCCTGAATATGAAATCATATCTTCATTCAGTTTTACATACCAAAGGTTCGGGTTACCCCAATATAGATATGCCTGACCATCATCATCGATGAGTACTGTTGGGTCTATACTGTCATACTGGTTGCTTATCAGAGGCTTACCGATAGGGTCCTTAAATGGCCCAAGCGGATTGTCTGCAACTAATACTCCAATACCTCTGCCTTGTACTGGACAATACATATAGAATTTACCATTACGTTCAATACATTGAGATGCCCAAGCACCGTTTTCGAATTCACCCCAACCTGAAATGGCTGCATCGGCCCATTTAAAATCATATAAGTTTGCTATAACGCCACGTTCAGTCCAGTTTACCATATCGGTACTAGTATAACAAAGCCATTCTTTCATACGAAATCCAGCCATCCCTTCAGGGGCATCATCTTCGTCATGACCAGTATAAAGATATACGGTTCCATTATGTACTATTGGGGCTGCGTCAGCTGTAAATTTTGTTTGGATAATTGGCTCTTGAGCTTTTATTATATTTGCAAGAGTGCCAATAAACAGTATTACTGTTATTATATATAATCTGTTCATAATATGTTGTTTCATTATTTTCCGGCACACTGAATTTCATTCCGCATAACTATTATACCGTATTTTGTTTGTATGATCAGCTAAATGTTATCCCAGAATTGAAATAAATATGCATTTGTAGTCAAATCAATTAGAACTTAACATCAATTTTCTTTCCGTCGTAATTAACCTTTTTAGTTGCCCCGTCTTGAAGAATAATTGTAAATTGTCTATTGTTCAGCATACCTTCGTATGAGCCTTTCCTTGGGCCGATAGCCAGTTTGCGAGACGAGTTATCCCACGTTATAGGTATTTCTGTATATGCGCCGTTTTCGTAGTTGTAATTATCAAATTCATCTTCGTAAAGAATAAAACTTCCGTTTGCTCCGTCATATACTTTCAATATTAGATTATCCCAGCTCGTTTGAGTTGCATATTGCACCTTTGGCCCAATCGGAATTATACTTCCGGCCTTCACATAAAGAGGTATCATGTCAATGCTCGTTTCCCTTGTAATTTCTTGACCACCATTATGTTTTTCATTAGTCCAATAGTCATACCAGGTAGTTCCTGCAGGCAAATACACTTGAGTATGTTTTTTCTGAGTGAAGTCTATCTTTTCCTTTTCTTTTTCAGTATTGCTCGTTTTTTTATTCCAGCCACTTTCTTCGTTTACTTTCACTATCTTTTCAGGTGTATACTGAGCCTCAACTATTGGAGCAACAAGAATAGCTTTTCCAAACATATATTGATCATTCATGTCCCATACATTTTTATCATTTGCAAAGTCCATAACCAATGCTCGCATGAAGCTCGATTGCTTATTGGTCACCTCCCATGATGTAGAATAAATATAAGGCAACAGAGAATAACGTAAATGGATTGCTTTTTCAATAGCATCATAAATAGGTTCGCTTTTCTCACCAAAATAGTATATTTCTCTTTTAAGATCAGTACCATGCGAACGCATCATCGGGGTGAAAGCTCCTTGCTGCATCCAGCGAACGTATAATTCCTGATACATAGGGTTTTTAGATGCACTACCATCATTCCATGATTTATTATATTCTCCGGCAAAAAAACCGCCTATATCTGAGTTAAAATTAGGATTACCTGTTAATGTAAAGTTCAAACCTGCCGGGATCTGTTTACGAAGCGATTCCCAAGATGAGCCTATGTCACCCGACCATACATTAGCACCATAACGTTGCTGGCCGGCAAAACCTGATCGAGTGAGTATAAATACACGTTTATCTGATGATATTGCACGTTGATTTTTATATACTCCACCTACAGTCATAAGAGGATATGCGTTGCGTACTTTACGAAAGGAACCTAAATAGGTTTGAGTATCAAAATCTTCGGCTTTCCATCTTAAATGGTCCGGTTCTGTAGAATCCATCCACCAACCATCTATTTTTCGTTTAAATAGACCTTCGTTAAGATATTTCCAATAAATATCGCGAGCTTTAGGATTGTATGCATCATAAACGCGAACTCCCGACGGATAATCCATATTTGGGGGCCAAGCTTCAAGTCCTGATTCAGGCCATGTACTGATGTTGAACAACATTCCATTTTGATCAAGTTCATGATAAGGTTTCGTGTGAGGACCAAATGAAGACCAGATGGAAATGATTATATGCGCATTGTTGGCATGTACTTCATCTATCATTTGTTGGGGATTAGAAAATTCAGGATTTAAAAAATCCATTGCATTCCACAAATAGTTGTTACCCCAATATTGCCAATCCTGAATAATACCATCCAAAGGAACACCGAGTTCTCTATGTTTACGCACTACTTCCAAAAGCTCATTCTGACTTTTATAACGTTCACGACTTTGCCAAAAACCATATGTCCATAGAGGAAACATTGGTACTTCGCCTGTCAATGATCGCATTTTAGCTATTACTCCGTCAGAATTTCCTCCATACATAAAATAATAATCGATACAATCACCAACTTCGGAATCGAACGATGTTTCATTCTGGTTGTCTGTGAATTTTGTAGGTGAATAATTATCCCAAAATAATCCATATCCTTTTACTGATTGAATGAACGTTGTAACATCATCAGTATTCCCCTGAATTAGATTACGAACTTGGTTACGTTGAGACATTTTTCCATTCTGAAGAATACCTAGGCCATAAATAGCTTCTTCTTTATCGAGTATGAACGACTGTTTTACCTTATAAGTTTTTATTCCGGCATCATTGAAGTCTGTGAATGATGGAGTGTTATTCTCGGCTAGTAACTTATTCCCTTTAGAATCGTAAAATGAAATGTATCCTGATGATAGATTCAGAGTAACCTCAATAATGTCACTTTTTATCCTTATATTATTGTCTTTTTCGACAATTGAATATTTAACATCTTGAGGCTTTTCAATTACAGATAAACTCTCTTTGGTGTAAACCTTTCCTTGCGGAGATTTTAATATACGTACAGTAGATGGGTTGATAAACTGAATTTCCAGATCCAGCGAATTGGTTGTAGTCTTAAGTCCATATTTCGTTTTTTCATAACTCTGTGCTATTAATGCGGTACTACAGACGAAAAGTAGCAACATTAATATCTTAAAAGATTTCATGTTCATGGTAGTTAAACTCGTTAGTTAATAATTGATTAAATTGAGTCTAAAGTTATTTATAGACATTCACAAGGGTATACTAACCATGTTGAAACAAATAGAAGCTATGTTGATTTCTTTACTTTTTCAGCATATTCAGAAGGTCGGCAATTGTACATTTCCTGAAAACATTTGCTAAAATAGCTTGGACTACTGAATCCAATCATATCTGTAATCTCGGCTATGCTCAACTCTCCTTCAAGTAGAAGTTGTGCAGCTCTCTGTAAACGTATATTTCGAATAAATAGCGATGGCGACTTATCCAGTAAAGCTATGAGCTTGCGGTATAGGCCCGTTCGATCCATACATAGATCACGGCTTAGCTGCTCTACAGAATAATCGGGGTTGTTGATGTTTTTTTCAACAAATTCAATAGCACGTGCGAGAAATACATTATCTGTAGGGGAAAAATTCCAATTGTCGGTTTGTTGCTTATTTACCCTTTCTTGGAAACCTTTTGTTTGATCAGTATATTTTTTTTGTTCAACTTCGTATTGACTGCATTGGTCTATTAAACTGCGAATTCTTAGTAATAATATTTCCTCTTTGTGTTGGCGTTCAAGCTTTCTTTTTGTAATATATGTATATAAATATACAGCTACAAATATTATAAGAATTAGGAATAACAAGTAAAGAACATAAGCTGTAGTTGTTTTCCACCAAGGAGCGTGAATCGTTATTTTTAATTCGTAAATGTCTCCATTCCATTCTGCATTGTTATCAGAGGCCATAACTCGTAGTATATAGTTGCCGGCAGGCAGATTTGTATATGGGATTCGTAGAATACCATCATTCTGTTCTTGACCTTTAGAATAAGTGTCGATCCAATTATTGTCTATGCCTACTAATTGATAGCGATAAAAGGTTTGTGTTGGATTTATATAATTGATTGCCGAGAGCTCGAACGTTAAAAAGTTCTGATTATAAGATAGTTGTATCTCATCAGTGAAAGAGGCTGATTCGGAAAGGATTATTCTATCATCATATTTTTTTCCAATAATAACATCCTCTCCACGTAACCGTAAATTTGTAAGAATAGGTTTAAAAGGCAGGTTGTAGGGAGATAAAACGGATGGATTTAACATATTGAAGCCATCTATTCCACCAAAGTAGAGAGTGCCGTTACTAGCCTGAAAAATAGATCCTCTGATATATTCGCCATCTAATGTTCCATCGTAAATATTGAAATTCACAAAATGAAACTTCTTGGTTGTTGGATCAACTTTTATTTGAGATATACCATAACTGGTTGTAACCCAGATGTTATTTTCAAAATCTTCTAATATCCCTTGTATAAAGTTGTTACTTAAACCATTCTCGGTATAGAAGGTTTGTCCATTATCTTTATCAGAAGTAAATAATTTTAAACCATCTTGTGTTCCAGCCCAAGTCCAACCTCTTGAATCTGTATAAAGGGATGTATACTCTTGATCTCGAAAAATATTTTGTGGGCTGACATTTAATTTTTCTTGGATTTTTGAAGATAAAGTTGATTGCTCAATAGGGATCAAAGAACGATTGTTGGACGAAGATGATTTATATTGATAAAACTTGAAATTGCATTTTACATATATATTACCACTCTTATCTTCGGCAAAATACTGTACCATAATGTCTTGAGAGATGGGTTCAGGGAAATAGGAACGTCCTATATATGTAAACTTATAGCGTGATGGATGGTAATATAACAAACCACGATTAAGGGTTCCCAACCATAAACCGCCTTGCTTGTCATAAAATATGGTACTTATTTCTGTATTGATAATGTCGCCTTCAATAGTCTTTAAGATTGGTAGATATTCTTTTTTGCCTGTTCGACGATTAATTATCCAAATTCCATTTTTACAGCTAATATAAATTGTTTCGTCGGGGGCGACAATCAATGTATTTAATACGTAGTCTGTTTCGAGTATTTTCTCCCATATTTGTCTGTTTATATCAAAAAAGAAGAAGCCCCCTTTTACTCCATTTCGTAATTGGTACAATCCATCATTTCCTTTGACTACGAGTGATGTGTTTTTAAAGTTTTCAAGTTCTGCTTCAGGGTATGCCGCTTTACTGTATAGTTGATTTTTCGTTTTTATACTATAACATACAATTTCACCAGTATTATAGAATAAGTATAAGTTGTCTTTTTCTACAGCTAAGTCCTGTAAATTGCCACTGTTTGAAGATAAATCAAAATATTCTTGCGTATCTAGCCTCAGTAATCCATGAAGCGTAAGTAACCACATTCTATGTTCACTATCGATGAACATATCTTCTACCGATTCTTCAACTCCAAGCTCTTTGAAATAATTGCCTATATTTTTTACATATTGCTCAGTCTTTAAATCTATGCAAAATAATTTATTTAGTTCTTTTATCCAAAGATGAGAATTTGAATCCTGATAGATACGATAAAATCCATCGTATGTACTCAGTCTGTAAGTAGATCCGAATGTGCGGTGAATATACGAGAAATGCGCTCCATTGTATATGTTTACATTACCACTTGTCGTAAATACCATTCGTCCATCAGGTAACTGTAAAATATATCGTACTTGGTTATCGCTTAGACCATGAGATACATTTACTGGAGTAAATACATAATCGTTGGCCTTAACAATATATATAGCTAAGAGATGTAATATAATTACTATTATTATTTTGAATTTCCAATTCATATTCTAAAGATAAAACTTTTAGAAATACAAAATGGCATGTTAGCATTGAGTCTAGTCTTATTTATCTAAAACTGGAAATATATTATCTAAAACTGGAAATCAGTATATAAATCAGTTTCTAGATTTGTGTTATGTAAACTATTGGGAGGTTTACTTATATCGAATTGATTATGAAAAACGCAAAATAAATATCAGGATCAAAAATTTTGATGACTCCAAGAGTCGGAATTGAAAAACACTATAAGAATATAAACACAGAAATTGTAAATTTTTATTGATGAAAAAAAAATCAAATGCATTAATTATTATAATTATTGCCGCTATTTCATTACAATTAAGTGCCCAAACTAAGCTCCCTAGCCTTCATATAGACGGTCGCTATTTGAAGGATACCCATGGTAATATTGTTAATTTACATGGCTTTGCCCAAACATATAGTCCGTGGTTTAACGAAATGGGAAAATATTGGGATGGCTATGATGTTGATGGCTGTTTGAAATATAATAAAAGCCTTATCGATAAAATAATGGAAGTGGGTTGGGAGATGAATTTTCTTCGCTTACATATGGATCCACATTGGAGTAATGTTCCCGGATGTATCCCAGATTATCACGAAGCTCCAAACTGTTTTGATGAAAACCGCTTTAAGAAATACTTGGATGAAGTGTTTATTCCTATGGCAGAGTATGCCATATCTAAAGGATTATATGTTATAATGCGTCCGCCGGGAGTGTGTCCCGAAAGAATAGCTGTAGGTGATGATTATAGCCTGTTTCTTCTTCGGGTATGGACTATTGTGGCTCAGCATCCTAAGCTAAAGAATCATCCTAATATTATGTTCGAATTAGCTAATGAACCAATAAATATATTAGGTCCAGAAGGTGATTATGGAGCAAGTTCACAGGGACATTTCGATAAATTGAAAGAATACTTTCAAAAGATAGTAGATGTCATGAGAAGTCAGGGTTGCGACAATATCCTTTGGATTCCTGGATTAGGGTATCAATCGTTATATAAAGGGTATGCACTAAATCCGATAGAAGGAAAGAATATAGGTTATGCAATTCATATATATCCGGGATGGTTTGGTAGCGCAAACGGTTATGAAACATTCAAAAAAGAATGGGACATAAATGTAAAACCTGTTGCCGATTTTGCCCCAATAGTTGTTACAGAGATGGATTGGGCTGATGAAAAATATCAGGCATCGTGGGGGAAAGGGCATACGGGAACAGCTGGAGGTGACGGTTTTGGTGCCAACTTTAAGAAAATTGTAGATGATGCAGGAAATGTTAGTTGGCTTATCTTTACATCTCCGGACCAACTAGCAAAATTTACGGGTATACCACCTGCACAAGGAGAAGAATATACATTTTTAAATGATCCTGAGTCATGTCCGTGGCCTACATATCATTGGTACAAAGAGTATGCTAAATCAAATTATCCAAGGCCTGACTTCTTAAATCAATCTCATAGCGATAATGGGGATGGAACATATACCAATCCGCTAATTCATGCAGATTTTCCAGATCCGGATGTTATCCGTGTAGGTGATATATATTACATGGTAACAACAACGATGCATATTTTCCCCGGGGCAACAATTCTTAAATCATATGATTTGGTTAATTGGGAATATTGTAGTAATCCTTTACAGATGATAGAATCCGATGATTGCTATAATATGGATTCTAACTGCCAAAGAGAAGACGGAAAATACAGGTATGCACGTGGACAATGGGCTACAAGTATAAAATTCAACAATGGTAAATTTTATCTACTTTTTACGACCTTGAATGAAGGTAGTTATTTGATGACAGCGACAGATCCCTCTGAAAAATGGAGTATTCGGAAGTTATCTCATAGCTATTATGATCCGGGATTATTCTTTGATGAAGATGGAAAAATATACATCGCACATGGTATTTCGAAACTTAGAATAACCGAGTTGGATCAAGAATTTAAATTTATAAAAGAAGAATCTGTTTTTACAGGAACAGCAAAGGAGGGGCTTGAAGGTGCTCACTTGTATAAGATAAATGGGTATTACTATATTTATGCTACGTATGGAGGTTTTCCTTCCTATCAAACGGCCTTACGATCAAAAAACATATTTGGCCCTTATGAAGAAAAAATATTGTTGGACGATGATAATATTCATCAAGGGGCATTAGTTGAAACTCAGACAGGAGAATGGTGGACTGTATTATTCTATGATAAGCTTCCTTATGGGCGGTTACCCAATCTGCAGCCGATAAAATGGGCCGATAACTGGCCTGAAATAGGGGTGAAAGTTGATGGAGTAAATAAAGGTGTTAAAACCTATCAAAAACCAAATGTCGGGAGAGATTACCCAATTAGAATATTACCAACGAACGATAATTTTAGAGATTATAAATTGGGACTACAATGGGGATGGAATCATAATGCCGATGGATCAAAATGGTCGTTGACGGAACGTCCGGGTTTTTTGAGAATGAAAACAGCAAAAGTTACAAATGAATTTATAGATGCTAAAAATACATTGACTCAAAGAATATTCGGTTATCACTCGGATGAGATAGATTCGTATGGTACAATCAAGATGCATATACAAAATATGCAAGAGGGGGATGTTGCTGGGCTAGGAATATTTCAAAAACCTGATGCTTTGATTGGGGTTAAGTATGAGAGTGGGGAGAGAAAACTTTTTATTAAAAATAATACGAATTATAGTTTTGGGGAAGTAACTAATGATTCTATTATATATTTCAGAGCAATAACAAACTATGGAACAAGTAAAGCCCGATTTTATTACAGCTTAGACAATGTGAGCTATAAACAGTTGGGGGATGAGTTGACAATGGTCTACGACTATGACATTTTTTGCGGAGTCAAATTTAGTATATTCAACTATGCAACCTCAGAGTTGGGTGGTTATGTGGATGTAGATTGGTTCAGTACGGAAGAGATTTTTACCGAAGATAAATTTTACGATGATTCCTTCGTTGGATATTCTGAGGAACAATTGACACTTGTTGATCTTAAAACAGAATCAAATGATATAACGATGCTTGTTGGAACGAGCAAAACATTAAAGGTGACGGCCATATTTGCAGATGGGCGTGAGGAGGATGTTACTACCAAGGTGACAGTAATTAATAATAATCCTGATATTATAAGATATGTTAATGGGCAAATAGTTGGATTAAGGGAGGGGGCAGCAGATCTTACAATAAACTATAAGTCTGCATTTGGTGATCCTAGATCATTGGAAGTTCAGGTCAATTCGAAGATGTTCCCTTTAATTAGTGAACTGTTAAACCCTTCAATATGGACAGATGGTAGCTTTGATGAGAGTAATGGCAAATTGATAACAGGTCCTTTTGGCTTCGGAGGTTGGGAGTTTAACAACGGACTAAACCTGTCGGAGTACTCACATTTGATAGTTAAATTCACAAAGCCTGTACAAGGAGGTAATTTCTCTTTCAGAATATGGGATGAAAGTAGTTATTGGACAGAACCTGCGATGATTAATATTGCAGATGGGACAGAGTTACTTGAAATAGAGCTTAAAACCTTAGTTAAGTATATAGATGGAGAGGCGAAACCTTTAGATTTGTCCCGAATATATAGAGTCGGTTTCTGGTCATTTGGTAATATTCCTATCTATCTTGAAGATGTATATCCTTATTTGGATGAAGAAGGTGAATGGAACAGTGACGCTTCTCTACATCGATTGATAACTGAAGATGGTAAAGATATTGATATAAATGAATGGTATATTGTTCCTCGGGATAATACATTATCAGAAAACTCATTTATAATTGAAACTGCCTTAGATGCAAAAGTTTTTATTGGCAATGAGGAGTTGGTTAGCAAAAAGATGGTAGTAAATACATCTAAGCCTTCTATTCAGACTTTGACTTTTAAGATTGTTTCTCCGGATGGGAAACATAGTCAAAATTATACCTTAAGACTAGAAAAACGCTTTAACTTCGATGACATTATTATTACACGATGGGACAATACTTTAATTGTAAACGGTAATAGTAGCACCAACGGAGGATTTGAGTTTGATCAGTATAAGTGGTTCAATAACGGAAAAGAAATTTCGAGAGGTCAATATTATTCGGCAGGACCTAATAAAACAGACAAACTAAGTGGAAATTATTATGTAGAGCTTACGACTAAAGGTGGCGAGGTACTTCGTTCATGGGACAAAGAAATCAAGATAGACTATTCAATGTTGATGAAGATATATCCTAATCCGATTAAGAATGGAGAGACTGTCTCAGTTCTGTTAGATGTTGACCAAGGTCTCCTAGACAAAACAACAATAGAGATATATAATATTAACGGAATAAAAATGGGTTCGACTAAAGCAACAGGAAATGTGACGACCATTGTTATGCCTTCTTCAAGCGGAATCTATATATTAAAAGCTGTGTCGGAAGGATGGACTGGGCAAGAGCGGTTAATTGTAAAGTAACAATGAATTTATAAGAATATGAAGAAAATATTAATATTGATAATAATAGTAATATTCCCACAGAAAAATATATTAGCGCAAGGCCCTTCGAAGCACGAAATATCATTCTCTATTTCTGGAGGTTTATCGACGTTGAGATACAGTGGTGATTTTGGAAGTATGAAGAATTGTATAGGAGGTTCTTTTGGAATAGGGTATAATTACTATTTATCGAAGCAATGGAGTGTTGGGACAGGGCTAGAGCTATCTCTACATAATGCTCAAATAACATTGGATGACTATTCAGATTCTTATAGTAGTAATGATGGAGAATATGATTTTGAGTTTAGAACAGTGGTTACAAACTATAAAGAAAAGCAAGAGGCATTATTCTTGAACATTCCTATTCATGTACACTATCTAACTCCTATTCTTAAAAATCATCATTTTTTCGTAGGGAGTGGATTCAAATTTGGTATACCGGTTTCAGGTAAATATGAGATACTGAATGCTTCCATTTCTAATTCTGGATTATATCCGATTTGGAGTGGAGAAAAGGACCTAATTCTAAATACACAAGAGTTTATGGGATTTGGAAATTTCGAGCGACAAAATATAAAGGATGACATTAGTCTAAAAATAGCTTGTCTTTTATCTATTGAAACCGGTATAAAGTGGCAATTGGATAAAGCCTTTTCTTTCTATACCGGAGGGTATTTTGATTTTGGACTTAATGATATAAGTAAGAAGGGTAAAAAGCTAATAGAATATAAAATTGATGAATCTGAAAACTTTGTTAACAATAGTGTTGTTAATACGAAGGTTATAGGTAAAGCTGTACCTATTGCTGCAGGAATAAAAATAAGACTATCATTTAATTTATGATTTGCTTCACGACGATGAATAACGTAAGTTAAGCGTTCTTTGTTCGTAACAATACTTTATCAGTATTGTTTAA
Source organism: Dysgonomonas sp. Marseille-P4677 (assembly GCF_016652235.1). Lineage (GTDB taxonomy): Bacteria > Bacteroidota > Bacteroidia > Bacteroidales > Dysgonomonadaceae > Dysgonomonas. The sequence goes on along the minus strand of NZ_JAEPKU010000018.1, from coordinate 4,209 downwards.
TTATTAAGAGGTCTTGAATAGAATATTTTATTCAGACCTTTCGTCTGTATATTATAGTAAGCTGGCTAAATATATAAATGAATTATAATTGATTATTTAAGAAGGAAAATGTAAGTAAAAAATTATTTGTATGAATTTTGTTAACCTTGTACTAATAGGATAAGTTTCAGATCTAACGTAATATTGAATATTGGCTCTCAACAAATATGATATAGTTAAACTTTATCTTGTTACTATGAAAATTATAATGATCACATTATTGATTATATTATCAATATTTACCGGTTATTCATCAAATACTAAATTTTATAATATCAATGAAACTTTAAATATAAATATGCGAGAAGTCGCATCTATATGTAAAGATAATAATGGTTTTATTTGGGGGTCATCAAAAACCGGCATACTGAGGCTTTCCGGAGATGATTATCGTATTTACAAATTACCCTATGAAACAGCAAATGTAATTTTTGTTAAACTGACCTACGAAAATCAGACTCTTTTGGCTTATACCAATAATGGACAGATATTTAAATATGAAGAAGTGTCTGATAAATTTAGTCTGGTAATAGATATTAGAAAGCCTCTAAATGATTATTTTTTAGGAATAAGTAAAGTTGTTGTTAATAATGATGGGTCGTATATAATTGCATCTTCGGTTGGCCTATACAGATATCATAATAAAGAATTGCATCGTTTTGAAGGATTCACTACAGAGATACACACTATTGAATGGTATGAGGACCATAGATTCTTTGTTATATGTGATGGTGGAATTTGGCTCTTGAATACAAATAGCAAAAAAAGTGAAAAGCTTTGCGATTATTCATCATATAAGTCAATTCAGTTCGTCAAACTTTTTTATGATAGAAAAATAAAAAAACTGTGGCTGGGAAGTAGTACAGATGGTGCTTTTATTTTTGATATTTCTGATAAAAAATTACAGCAAGTTTCTGTTAAAAATTTTCCAAAACAGCCAGTTCAGGCTTTTTCTGTCAATAGCGATTCTACTATACTCATAGGAATCGATGGGCAAGGAGTCTGGGAGTTGACCAGAGCTGGAGATAAAGTCCTTAATATCTATAAAGAGAATGCAGATAATCCTCAATCCTTGAAAGGAAATGGAGTATATGATATTTTTAGTGAGGGTAATAAACGAGTGTGGGTATGTACTTATAGTGGCGGAATATCATTCTTCGATAGGCAGACACACAATGTAACTCAGATTTCTCATAATATAAATAATCAAAACTCGCTGAAAAATAACGATGTAAATAGAATAATTGAAGACAGTAAGGGCAATATCTGGTTTGCAACTAACAACGGTGTAAGTTGTTGGAATGTGAAAACGAATAAATGGAAAACTTATTTTGATAGTAAGAATGATAATGCTCAAGTATTTTTATCCCTTTGTGAAGATAATAATGGTAATATATGGGCAGGAACTTATTCTTCAGGAGTTCATGTAATTGATGGCAAAACAGGTGAAGAAAAAGCATATTATTCAAAAGAACGGCAAAATTCAACCCTTACTAATAACTTTATTTTTGATATTTTTAAAGATAGCGATGGAGACCTTTGGCTAGGAGGCCCTCCAGGTAATATTTTTTGTTATAAGGCTTCTGAAAATAGATTTAAGGCTTATCCATATCAGCCAGTTAATGTATTCGCAGAATTGTCTCCGGATAAAATATTATTGGGTTGTACTTTCGGATTGTGTGTATTAGACAAAAAAGAAGAATCAACCCAGATTATACTAGATGGCCATATAGTTCAGGACATTCTAATTATGGGAGACGATATATGGCTTGGAACTAGTGGTGATGGTTTATTATGTTTTAATCTAGAAAGTAAATCGGTTAATAAGTTTACTACAAAATCAGGGTTGTTATCAGACTATATAAATAACATTCTTCTTATAAATGGTTATCTATGGTTAGGTACAGAAAACGGATTATGTAAATTTGACCCAAATGATCATAATGTTTCGGTATATTCTTCGATATCTCCTACATTAAATGTTTCTTTTAATCCAAATTCAGGATTCAAGCTGAAAAGTGGTGAGCTAATATGGGGAACTAATAATGGGGCAATAATGTTCGATCCTATATCTTTACAGCCAATCCCATCCGAGGGACGTATTTTCTTTCAAGATCTAATTGTTTCCGGGAGATCTATAAGAAAAAATTCAGCATTTACATTAGATGAACCTCTTGATGCTTTAAAAAAAATATCGCTTGATTATACTCAAAATACCTTAACACTCGAATTTTTATTTATCGGGGCATCTACTGCCGACTCTAAATTTTCGTGGAAAATGGAAGGAATAGATAGTGACTGGACTGAACCGACTAATTATCGAAATCTTACTTATACGAACCTACCGAGTGGTAGCTTTGAGTTGAAAATTCGGATGTTTGACAGTTCTTTGTCTGAAATAATCAGTGAGCGCCAATTATCTATATATATAGCTCCTCCGTTTTGGAATACATGGTGGTTTAGATTGCTAATTATACTGATATTATCATATATCGTATATTCGTCATTAAAATTTTATATAAATAGGTTAAAACAGCAACATACAGAAGATAAAGTTCGATTTTTTACAAATATGGCTCACGATATTCGAACATCTTTAACTCTAATAAAAGCTCCGGTGGAAGAACTCAGTGAAGAGCCGAATTTAACAGAAAGAGGTAAATATTTTTTATGTTTAGCTATCGAACAGATTAGACGGCTTTCTTCTGTAACAACCCAGCTTTTGGATTTTCAAAAAGTTGATATAGGCAAGGAACAAATGTCGCTTAGCATGATTGATATTGTAAGATTTGTATCACATCGTAAGCTAATGTTCGAGTCGTTAGCTAAAAATAAGAATATTGAATTGATCTTAATCCATAATCGGCCTTATTTTTATGTTAAAGTAGACGAGGTTATGATGACTAAAATAGTAGATAATTTAATCTCAAATGCTATAAAGTATTCGTATCCGAACAGTCAGGTAGAGATTACTATGACTTTCGATAAAAATGATTGGATTATGGAAGTTCAGGACTATGGAATAGGAATATCAAAAAAAGAGCAGAATAAGCTTTTTCAGGAATTTTATCGTAGCGAGAATGCTATTAATTCAAAGATTGTAGGTTCGGGAATAGGGTTACTACTGGTTAAACATTATGTTGTATTACATGGAGGTTCGATAAGTTTTGATAGCAGGGAAAACGAGGGCTCTAAGTTTAAAATTACCATGCCTATTAAAGCGATAAATGAGGATGATGAGGTATTTACTTTAAACAGAGAGGATATAGATTTTAAGCAAACGGGCTTTAGCCAAAGATTATCAATAAAAGATAATTCTATAGATAAAGATATGCAGATTCTGGTAGTTGAGGATAATGATGATTTAAGAAACTTTATTCAGCACTCGTTAAGTTATAAATTAAATGTTTCTGTGGCTCAAAATGGGGATGAGGCTTGGAGTCTTATTCAGAAAACAATGCCCGATTTAGTCGTCTCTGATATAATGATGCCAGAAATGGATGGTTATGAGCTGTGTAATATGATAAAATCTACTTTCGAAACATCACATATACCCGTTATTTTACTTACAGCTCTGACCGAAAGAGAAGAGCAATTGCGAGGGCTGGCGATAGGGGCTGATGATTATATAACTAAGCCTTTTGATATGGTTCTTTTGTTTCAAAAAATAGTATCAATTATTCAGAACCGAAATGCAGTAAGAGACAGGGCTCTGAAAGCTATAACAAAAGGAGGGGAAGAGCAAGTTTTTGCAAATGAGTTTAATGACCAGTTCGTAAAAAAAGCAATAGAAGTTGTGCATGCAAATATGGATAATCCTAAATTTGGGAAAGATGATTTTGCTAATGAAATGTATGTGAGTCCATCTCTTCTATATAAAAAAATAAAGACGTTAACCAATCAATCTCCAGTTGATTTTATTAAGGGTATTAGACTAAACCATGCTTTAGAATTGCTGCAGACCAGAAAATATAGTGTAACCGAAGTAAGTGTATTTTGCGGTTTCTCGAGTGTTGGCTATTTTAGTACGGCTTTCAAAAAGCACTTTGATAAGTCTCCGACTGAAATTTGAATATGCCAGAATCACTTGCTAACGACTATATAACTGTGATATATTAACCTCGCGTGTTTGTGTCTACAGCATGTTCTACCCACATTAAAAGTTATATG
>NZ_JAEPKU010000181.1 GCF_016652235.1 Dysgonomonas sp. Marseille-P4677 | reverse complement strand
AATGCTGTGCCAAAATAGAGATAATTTTTAAAAATGACAGAATCTGACGATTTGGCAGAATTTTATTTTACATATAATATTAGTGCTTTCGATCAAAACCAAAGACTAAAAAGTTAATATAGATCAAATGACGCTATCATTTTATGTTGAAAAAGAAACTTGTGACTATAATAACTTTTTGTAAATTTGAATATCACAATTAAATAATATGAGCCAGCCATTAGCAGAACGATTACGACCTCGAACATTAGACGAGTATATAGGTCAGAAACATCTTGTAGGAGAAGGTGCAATTCTTCGAAAAATGATAGATTCGGGACGTATACCTTCATTTTTGCTTTGGGGGCCTCCTGGTGTGGGAAAAACAACATTGGCCCAGATTATAGCTAACACACTCGATACGCCTTTCTATACTTTGAGTGCAATTAATTCCGGGGTAAAAGATGTTCGTGAAGTTATAGAACAAGCTAAGAAAAGCCAGTTCTTCGACACCAGAAGTCCAATATTATTTATTGATGAAATCCATCGTTTCTCGAAATCACAGCAAGATTCTCTACTCAATGCTGTAGAAACAGGCGTAATAACTTTGATAGGAGCGACAACCGAAAACCCTTCGTTTGAAGTCATACGACCGCTGTTATCCCGCTGTCAGGTATATGTGCTACAATCGCTGGATAAAAGTGACCTAATTGAATTAGCGCACAGAGCAGTCACCCAAGACACTATTCTTAAGCAAAGGAATATAGAGTTACAAGAAACGAATGCCCTGCTTCGATTCTCGGGAGGAGATGCGCGGAAGCTTTTAAATATACTTGATTTAGTAATTAATGCTGATACAAGTGATAAAGTGATTCTCACCGATAAGTTAGTGACAGAGCGACTACAAGAGAATCCTGCGGCCTATGACAAGGGCGGAGAAATGCATTATGACATAATTTCAGCATTCATAAAATCAATCAGGGGCAGTGATCCAGATGCGGCAATCTACTGGCTGGCACGTATGGTTGCAGGGGGCGAAGATCCTAAATTTATAGCCCGGAGGCTAGTTATTTCCGCAGCAGAAGATATAGGCCTTGCAAATCCAAATGCTTTATTATTAGCTAATGCCTGCTTCGATACACTTCAGAAAATAGGTTGGCCTGAGGGCCGTATTGTACTGGCAGAGACAACTATATATTTAGCAACATCACCAAAGAGCAATTCGGCCTACATGTCGATAGATGAAGCTATTGCCTTAGTTAATGAAACCGGTAATTTACCCGTGCCTTTACATCTACGCAATGCCCCTACAAAATTGATGAAAGAATTGGACTATGGCAAAAATTATAAATACGCTCATAGTTTCAAAAATAATTTTGTACAACAAGATTATGTTCCAAAAGAAATAAAAGGGCGTCAATTCTGGAAACCACAACAAAACGCATCTGAGATTAAGATTGTAGAGTGGTTGAAAAAATTATGGAAAGACAGATACTGAAAATTCTGATTTATGAAAAAAGCCTTCATTAAAGTTCTTATTATTCTATCATCCATATATATTATTTTCTGTGTCTTTTTCTTCTTTTTCCAAGAGAAATTCATCTTTTATCCTGAAAAATTAGATAAAAATTATAAATTTAATTTTAACCAGAATTTTGAAGAAATAGATATTAAAGCAGATGATGGAACTATACTAAATGGTCTTCTATTTAAAACTGAAAAGTCCAAAGGACTCATCTTTTATCTACACGGAAATGCAGGGGCATTGGATTCTTGGGGGCAAATAGCCCCTATATATACTGCATTAGGATATGATATTTTCTTTTTGGATTACAGGGGATTTGGAAAAAGCCAAGGAAGTATTAACAGCCAATCTCAATTATTTAGTGATACTCAAACAGCATACAATGAAATGAAGCAGAGATATGATGAAAATAAAATCATTGTTCTAGGTTTCTCTATCGGAACAGGAATGGCCTCGAAAATTGCATTTGAAAACAATCCCAGATTGCTTATTTTGCAAGCACCTTATTACAGCCTTACAAATGTAATACAAAGCATTTGCCCTATCATACCTAATCTAGCTGTCAAATATAAACTAGAAACTTATAAATATGTAAGTAAATGCCGGATACCTATTATAATTTTTCATGGAGATGCCGATAATATAATAGATTACAACAACTCAATGAAACTAAAAACACTACTAAAAAGAACAGACTCACTAATTACTCTTAAAGGCGAAGGACATAATACAATTACAGAAAATGACGAGTATCAGAAGAAAATATCTGAAATATTGAACTGATAGAGTTTAGTCCTCTCTACAGCAATCACATCCCTCGTGTTTTTCTAATACCCTGTGAGGAAAATCTCCATGGCCGACAATCTCGATAGGACAAGATGAATAAGATTCCTGCAACCATTCGGAGGTCACATTTGTACCGGAATGATAATGTAAACCTTCATTTACACAAGCTATATTTTTCACTAGCGACACAACTGTTCCCACATCATGAGAAACGAGAATAATAGCTGTATTTTTATTTATATCCTCTAATATTTTGTAAAAATCGGTTTCAAAACGCTTATCAACATATGAATTAGGTTCATCAAGCACCAGCATATCAGGACCATCTATTATAGCTCTACCAAGCAATGCCCTCTGCAATTGCCCTCCCGATAATGCACCAATCGATCTATCGATAAGTTTATCCAAGCCCATCTGCCTTGCAACCTCTCCTACCCGATCTTTCTGTTGCTTTGTATAAGGAGAAAATATGCTTCGCTTTATTGTTAATCCTGAAAGGATAACATCATATACTGAAATAGGGAACTTTTTATCTATTTGATTTATTTGAGGCAAATAACCTATGTTTATTTTATCTATTTTCAAATTATTTCTGTAAAAAGAAATACTCCCTCCCATCGGTTTTACCAAGCCTAGAATAGTCTTTAAGAGGGTTGTTTTACCACCTCCATTAGGTCCGATAATACCTAGAAAGTCATTTTGAAAAACATCTAAATTGACATTTTTCAAAACATTGGGATTATCATCGTACCCAACTGACAGATTTCTTATTTCAAGTATTGCCTCCATTTATTTTTCTAAAGCCAATGCCTTAGCAATCTTAATCATTTCTTCGCTCCATTGATACGATAATAAGTTTAGAGGTATAATTTTCCCTCCTATTGCTTCAGCTATTGTTTCAGCATTCTTCGTATCATACTCCTGCTGAATAAATACAACTTTTATTCCTTCTGCTTTTGCTTTATCAATTAGTTCTTTTAGCTGAGAAGGTGAAGGATTTTTTCCTTCATGTTCGATTGAATATTGATCCAGACCATACTCATCGGCAAAATAGCTCAAGGCAGGATGATATATAATAAAGGCCTTACTTGGAGCTTTACTTAAATATGCTTTTATAATACTGTCAGTCTGATTAATTTCACTCTGTAGCTTATTATAATTAATAGTATAGTCAGCCTCATTAGCTTTATCCAACTCTAACAAGCCATTATACATATTTGCGACAATCATTTTCGCTGATTTTATAGAACTCCATGTATGAGGGTCGCCTCCTGCATGAGCATAGTGATGATGATGATCGTGATCCCCATCTCCATGATCGTGTACATGAGGGTCACCTACAGACTCTATACCAACTGAACAGTCTATTATTTTCAAATCGGGATTACCCTTAGAAACTTTCTCAACCAATGTATTCTCTATTCCCAAATATCCTATTTTAAAATAGGCGATACTCTTATCTAACGCCATCATCTGAGATGGTGTAAAGTCTGCACTTTCGGGGTTAGAACCTGATGGAACAATACAATTCACATCATAATGATCGCCAACGATGGTACTCAAAAAATACTTCTGAGGATCTATAGTCACAGACAATGTTTTCTTGCCTTCTATATTGCCAGACGGCTTACATCCCCAGAAAGATAAAACACTTATTATAACGGCTGTTAGAATCAGCTTATATCTCATAATTATTCTCCTTTTGTTAAATCATAAATCTTCCGAATATGATTTAATTCTTCTTTAAAATTAATTTTCAAATCGCGAAGTATTCCATCATTCAAACCGTATACCCATCCGGCAACACGCGGATACCCATTAGCTAAAAAGGATTTCTGAACTTCTGCAGTTTTAATAACATTCAAACATTGCTCATATACATTCAATTCCACCAAACGATTATATCGTTCTTTTGTATCTTCTATTGCATCTAATTCTTTCTCGTGGAGACGGTACACATCACGTACATTGCGTAACCAAGGGTTAAGTATTCCTAAGTCTTTAGGTTCCATCGCAGCTTTAATACCTCCACAATCATAATGCCCGCATACAATGATATATTTCACATGTAAATACTCTACAGCATAATTTATAACAGATAGTATATTCAAATCGCTATTAACAACCATATTCGCGATATTCCTATGTACAAATACTTCGCCGGGCTGTAAACCCATTATTTCATTAGCGTGTACACGACTATCAGAACATCCTATATATAAATAATCAGGATTTTGTCCGTTTGCCAGATGATTAAAAAAATCAGGATCTTCAGTTTTCTTCTTTTTGACCCACTTACTATTTTCTTCAAATATTTTTCTGTATGATTCTTCTATGAGCATATTCTCATTTTTTTAGTTGTTCCAGTATAGCCTGAACTTGCTCAATCAACGATTGTTCTCCGTCATTAACAATTATAAAGTCAGATAGTTTAATTTTATCCTCATCCGACATCTGGTTTTCGATTCGTTCCAATACTTTTTCACGTGAAATATTGTCCCTATTCATGGTTCGCGCAATTCTCACTTCCAATGGAGAATAAACCATTACAACCTTATCCATAAGCTTGTCAAATCCAGATTCGAAAAGAATTGCAGCTTCATGTGCAACAATTTTATATCGACTATGCTGTGTAACCCATTCCCGAAAATCTTTCTCTACTTCAGGGTGTATAATTGCATTCACTGCATTCAATTTGTCTCTATCATTAAATATATGAGTAGCAAGCAAAGATTTATTTAGTACATTATTTTCAAAAAGATCCGGTCCAAACATTTTTATTAACTTCTCTTTTATAATGGGAGAAGTCGCGATCAACCTTTTACTCTCTATATCAGCAATATAAACAGGAATGTCACAAAGTGAAAATATCTCAGAAATAGTTGACTTACCGCTCCCTATCCCACCTGTTATTCCTAGTTTAATCATTATTGTTATGGGTTTTTATTTTTGCTCCAATACAAATTCTACTTCCGAAGGAATGGGAGCCTTCGTCTGTATATACTCCGGACTTTCTGTTATCCGCACAGGAACTGAAGCATCCTTCAAGTCTTTGATATCATTGTAGTCTATGATCACTTGAAAATTGCTGGCAGATATATCATTAAATCTCTTCAGCCCAACTAAAAATGGTATTTTAACTGATGACGGAAAAATCTTAATATTCAAATTCTCGGGGAGGTTAACGCATGTGACAGGCACTTCGACTTCTTTATCATTAAATTTATCAACAGATACTGAAAGTTCTACAATATTTGGCACAAATCGAATTCCTTTCGCCTGCCTCATAGCTACTAACATTTTTTTTTCAGAAGTAACATCTCGCAATGTATCATCCATAGTATGAGCATAGTGCAATGTATCTAAAGCCGAACGGCTTCCATACACCAATACAGAATCAGGCTTAATCATTAATTCACCATCGATCAGATAACCTGAAGCTAAGCTTATATAACCGTCATATATTACCGGTAATTTCTTCTGGTGCAAAACTGCATAAGCATAAGAAACTCTTGTTGGAGAATAACTTATAAGCTCAGTTGTTGCATATAACTTACCCCTAATTAATTGTTCGAAATTACGTCCCTGAATAACTCTTTCCTGAGTTCCACTAACCATATCACGCACATCCACAATTAAAGAATCGCTCCTCTTTGTAAAATAATATTTAAAAAGAGCAGCCCCATCATCCTTGATGCGAACATTTATATTGGCAGGAAGATCATTCTCAAAAACAATACTATCAGGTACATTTACATATTTGACAGGTATAACAAAGGTTGACTCAAAATTTTGACGGTAAATTTGCATTACCCAAAAGATTGAGGAAAGTAAAACAAAAAACAAAAAAGTCAGAATCTTTTTCCATGATATTTTTTTGAAAAACGATCTGACTTCTTGTATGATTATATCTTTAGTATCGCTCATAAGCTATACCTGACTTATATTCTCTTTACTTATTAGCCTGAGTATCTTCAGCAGAAACATAAACAGATGCTTTTTCAATTTTAATTCTCACACCGTCTGCAATTTCAACTACAAATGATGTATCTCCAATCTCTTTTACTTTTCCATGAATACCACCTGCTGTAACAACTTTGTCACCAACTTTGATAGCATTTCTGGCTTCTTGTAATGCTTTTTGTTTCTTTTGTTGTGGTCTGATCATAAAGAAATACATGATAGCAAACAATACAATCATCATTATTATCATGCTTCCGCTGCTACCCATA
>NZ_JAEPKU010000180.1 GCF_016652235.1 Dysgonomonas sp. Marseille-P4677 | reverse complement strand
CAGGAGTTTAGCTTCTCATCTGCCAATATCTCTCTAACTGACTCTATTGAAAATACACAAGATGGTTTCTCTTTTATAAAAGCAGGAGATAAAAGCTATTCTGTAGAGGTTGTTTCTTGTCACCAAAATGAGTATGAACTACTTGTTGATGGTATCAATTATAGTTTGTCGGTAGAAACACCGTTTTCTCTAAAACGGAAGAAGATGTTCACATCTCAACGAAACGAATCAACGACTATCCGATTGAAAGTCCCTATGCCGGGCAAAATATTGGAAGTTATGGTGAAAACATAGGATTCTGTAAAGGCAGGAGATACTCTACTTGTGCTTGAAGCAATGAAAATGCAGAATGCAATTCTAGCCAGCACCAAAGGTATAATAAAGAAAGTTTTGGTTAAGGATGGAGATACAACAAGTAAAAGTGATTTGTTGATTGAATTGGAAAAAGAAGTATAAAGACTACTACATCAATTCGTATCTATAATGAGTGTGTGTCAAATGAATTTTGGCACATATTCGCTCAATAAACGATTATGTTGTATACATGTTTATCGATTTCTCATCTAATAATTAGGAAAGAATAATATACAACCAAAGAAAAAGAACGTAGATGTCAAGAAAACGATATGATATTTTTTATATATTCATAATGTTTCTTGACAATCACAAAAAGATACTCTACCTTTGCCGTAGATTTTGGTAATCGGAACATTTCATATTCCGATGAAAGGGAATCCGGTTAAAAACCGGAGCTGTACCTGCAGCTGTATTCCTCATAAGAGCGATTGACAATCTTAGCCACTGTTCTATTCGAATGGGAAGGCGTCAATCTGAGGAGAGCCAGAAGACCTGCCAGATATCGAACAATAAACACCAAGCTTCCAGGAATCGAAGTGGTTGTGTAAATACCCGATAGTGTATTTATCGCTATTTTATTATTTTAGGAAACTCGATGTTTTATTTTATTGATTTAAAATCAGAAAATAAGATATATGAGGTTATTGACATTACTAGGGACATTCCTTCTATGTTTCCAATTAGCAAATGCTCAAAGTTTCTCCCTACAAGGGCGAATCATTGATAAAGCAAATAGTGTTCCACTTATTGGAGCCAGCGTATTTATTGTAGATGCGAATCTAAAAACACAAACAGGAACGGATGGAAAGTATTCCATCGAAAATTTATCCAAAGGAACATATAAATTAATCATATCATTTATCGGTTACGAATCGGTGCATGACACTATTCATTTACAGAGGAATGGCTTGTCGAAAGATTACGCCTTAAGTCTCAAAGATGCCACAATGCAGGAAATAGTTGTAACCGGAACCGGAACCGAACATTATCTGAAAGATGCTCCCGTACAAACAGAAGTTATCACAGGGAAAGCCTTAAGAGAATATTCAGGACGAAGTATTGAAGATGTATTGGGCGGCCTATCTTCTTCCTTAACTTTTCAGGAAGCAGATATGGGTAGCAACATTAAACTCAATGGATTAACAAATGACTATATTCTTATTCTTCTGGATGGACGGAGAATAAATGGAGATGTAGGTGGACAGAATGATCTGAATAAGATTAACATGAGCAACATCGAACGTATAGAAATTGTAAAAGGAGCCGTATCTTCTTTGTACGGATCAGACGCTATCGGAGGAGTAATTAACTTCATTTCGAAGAAAGAAAAGGATAAACTCTCTATTCAGAATACGACAAGAGTAGGAGAATACGGAGATGTAAATCAAAACAATAGCATCAATTGGAACCACAAAGGATTCAGTTCTTCTACCTTATTTAGTTTGAAGCACACCGATGGGTGGAGAAACACTACACAAGAATGGCACAGGGCTAGACTAACCGAAAATAGTGTAACAAGAACGATCAACCGATCTACCAATTATACTATTACAGAAAATATAACATATAAAGTAAGCAAGCAGCTTGAACTAAATGCAGATGCTTCATTCTATGAAAAATGGACTGATAGACCAATGGGAAATCCACTGTGGAGACCAAATGGGTTTTACTATCGGAATCAAACTTATGGCTCCGGGGCAAAATACAGCTTACCTAACAAAAATATAATCACAATGGATGTTTCTTTTGATAGATACGATTACCATTATGATTACATAGGACGCGAATACACTGATTATTATGATGAAAGTGGAGACCGAATTGTATACTACCCAGGCGATCGGATACTCCAATCGTCCCAAAGAAGGTTGCTCACAAATCTGAAAGGAATATTTCATTTAGGGAAACAACATAAATTGAATACCGGTGTCGAATATGTATGGGATAAACTTGTTTCTCCATACCGTTTAGATGGAGATAAGGCAATAACATATTCTCTATCGGCTTATGCTCAGGATGAATGGAATGTAACCGAGCAATTAAATATAACTGTCGGCATAAGGTACGGACACAGTAAAGACTTTGATAATATATTTACCCCGAAAGTATCGGCTATGTATAAGTTGGGTAACTTCAATTTACGTGCTACATACTCCAATGGATACAAGGCTCCTACTGTGAAAGAATTATACTACCATTATTATGCAACCTTAATGAGTAAATTTAAAGCCTATTATGGTGACACAAATTTAAAGCCTCAGAAATCAAATTATTTTGCAGCGAATGCAGAGTTTATTATTCCGAAATTCAAAGTAAGTATAACAGCCTATCATAACCGTATGAAGGATATGATATCACTTCAGCATACTGAAACCTCCTATGAAGATAAATTATTATTAGTTGAAGAAACTATGAAATATGTAAATCTGGCTAAAGCTCGAACTTATGGGGTTGATCTCACTTTCGAAGTTCAATTGCCATGTTCTATTCGCTTGGCAGGTGGTTATAGTTATCTGGATGCTAAAGCCCAGCGGACAGATGATGACGAAGCTGCAGACTTTATGCAATACGTGTATATAAATGGTACTTCGCGACATAATGCCACATTTAAAGTATCGTGGTCTAACTCATGGAAGAGATATCAACTAGGGCTTAACCTGAATGGCAGGTACCAATCTAAAAAATATTTTACATCCGATGGCGATGCTGATGGTTTTCAGATATGGAGACTTAATACATCTCATTCTTTGCTTGATAAGAAAAAAATTAAGTTGAATATGAATGTTGGGATAGATAATATATTCGATTATGTAGACCGCACCCCGTTTGGTCATAATAGAGGTACTACTTCACCCGGGCGTAACTATTATGCATCAGTTACAATCAAATTTCAGAATACTAATAAATAAACTAAATTTTAAAAATTTTGAATTATGAAAAACGTATTAATGTATCTTTTCACATTTACACTTATTTTGTCGGTTAGTGTGTTTACAGCATGCTCTGATGATGATGAACCATCCGAGAAAGAACATAGTGCAGTAAAAGTTGAAAAAAAGAACAATACAGCCTTGCTGCTCTGTTCTTTTGGTAGTACTTATCAGCAACCGCAAGCTACCTATGACCAGATTATTGCCGATTATAAGGCCGCTTATCCAAACACAGACATCTACATGTCTTTTACTTCACGTACCATTGTATCACGTGTTTTTAATCAAATAGGAATAGCTTATGCACAGCCCGACTTATGGTTATCAGCTATAGCAAAGAGCGGATATGAGAAGGTGTATATACAATCATTGCATATCATTCCTGGTGAAGAATACTTAAGCTTAATGAATACTGATGTAAAGAAAAACTTTATGATACCTAATCCCAATATAGTTGTTGCTAAGAGTCCATGTCTGCTTGATACTGAAGAAGATGTAACAGAAGTAGCAAAAGTATTATATAGTTACTACAAAGAACTCCTCAACAAAGGTGAAGTAGTTGCCTTGATGGGACACGGTAATCCTGATACAGAGTATACACATGCCAACACAAGATATGATCAGCTGGAAGTGGCTTTGCAAAAATTGAGTGGAAAGAAAAACATTTTCATCGGAACAGTTGACTGGGGAGAAAAAATGTTTTCTCACATACGAGAAGAAATAAAGGCATTTGCGAAGAGAGAGAGTAAAGAATACAAAGATGTAGTTGTAAATCTTGCCCCACTGATGTCAATAGCAGGAGACCATGCACAGAACGACTTACTTGGCGGTTTGGAAGACGGGCAAACCATGGATAAAGTAAATCCTGACGAAAATGACTGGGATGCTGAATATAGCTGGAAACTAAAACTTGAGAAACTTGGATTCACTATCAGTACAAATGGATCGGTAACTGACGAAAAAGGGTTCAATGTTATCGGATTAGGCGATCACAAAAACATCCGGAAAATATGGATCAATCATATGGCGGATGCTGTAAAAAATGCCGAATCGTGGAGCGAACATCTTCCTGAATAAAGAGATACCTATATATGAAGAGTGACATAGCATGTTACTCTTCATTCTTAATAAGAAGACAAACTCAATGTTATGAGTTCATAAAGCAAGAATATTTCCTTTAAATAAATAATTTTCATGTTGGGTAGATTGTTATCAACTATATTTTTGTGCTGTGTCTCGAATGTTATACTTGCACAAATAGTGGTCAAAGGTAAGGTCGTAAATGAATCGGGGAAACCTGTTTCGGAGGCTAATGTATGGTTTGAATATACCAATATCGGTACTGCAACAAATAATAAAGGGGAGTTTGAATTGAGAAACTCTTTCCAAGGAAAATATACACTGAGAGTAACCTCATTCAATTATGAAGGGATACGTATTCAGATACAAGAGTCGAACGAGGATATGATAATTACTTTAAAAGATTCTCCTCTCAAATTGAGTGAGGTTGTCGTAACAGGTACTAGGTACGCATAATAAATTAAAAAACAGTCCAATATCGATTGATGTTATTTCTCAAAAAGAACTAAAAAACACAAGCTCATCTTCATTCGAAAATTTGATGATGAATCTTACGCCATCTCTTTCTTTTACTCCCAATGCAATGGGCTCTAATCTGCAAATGAATGGACTAAGTAACAAATATATATTAATTTTAGTTGATGGAAAAAAACTAGCCGGCGATGTGGGTGGTAACATAGATCTTTCACGTATCAATATGACTAATATTAAACGTATAGAAATACTGAAAGGTGCAGCCTCCTCACTTTATGGCTCAGAAGCCATGGGGGGAGTTATAAATATTATAACAGATAAACCTAAAGATCATATCTATATAAATTCATATACCCGCTATGCAGAAAGAGGGCAGTTTACACAATCTATAAATGCTGACATCAATACAAAATGGATAAACTCTTCAACTTCGTTCCAACGAAACCAGTCACAAGGTTGGAAACTCAATCCTCAAGAGCTTATCAAAGGAGAATTGAAAGATACTCATAAACAGCCTGTCAATTCGTTTTACTCGGATATATTTACTCAACAGTTCACAGTAAAAGCGAATGATGCGTTAAGTATGTATCTTGAAGGAAGTTTGTTTGACCGTAAGTTAAAGCGTCCTCCTTTAAAGAAAATATACGAATACGATCTGAAATATAATGATTATACGATAAGTGCAGGAGCCAAATACAGATTTCGTAATAAAGGGCTTATCAATCTGGATATGTATACAGATAATTTTGATTATTATAAGGTATATACGATTGAAAATAATTCAAACAAGGAAGGAAGTGAAACACTCGAACGTCGTCAGAAATACTATGATATAAACTTAAAAGGATCTTTTGATTTTGGCAATTCTAATCGTATTACAGCAGGAACTCAATATCAGATAAACTATCTGAACAGTATAAGCGATATCGCCGATGGTTCTCGTGATGTATATACTCTGTCATTCTATGCACAAGACGAGATTCGTCTGCTCAATCGCAAGCTTCAGCTTGTGCCCGGATTCAGATATGTTTACAACGAAACATTCCAAAGCTACTTTACGCCCAAGATGGCTGCAATGTACTCTCTCGATCATTTTAATTTTCGGGCTTCATATGCAGCCGGATTTAAAGCTCCAGATTTAAAGTATTTGTTTAGTAATACCGAATCAAAAGCCGCAAACGGGAAAATGTCTCTGGCATTGGCAAATAAAAACCTGGATCCCGAAACATCGGACTATTATTCGCTAAATATCGAGTATTTCAATAGCTTTATTAACTTTTCTGTCAGCGGATATATTAATGATGTGAAGAATCTAATAAAACTAGTTGAGGTAAAATCGTTTCCTTCAGAATATGAAGGAAAATTTGATAATGTAAAACAATACGAAAATGCATCAAAAGCAAAAATAAAAGGAATAGATGTGAATTTCAATTCCAGCTTAGGATATGGATTAACAATGGGATTAGGTTATAGTTATGTGAATTCACGAGATTATGATACACAGAAGGAATTGGAAAAAATAAGCAAACATACCGGGATCATAAACGCAAACTGGAATAAGAAATGGTGGATTGTAGATTCGAATATAAGTTTCAATGGTCGTTTGCAAAGCAAGCGTTATTATAAAGAAGGAGATGGCCGAAATATTAATCTGTGGAGCATAGCCACACGCCACCAACTGAAAAACATGAACGGAATAGTTTTAGAACCCGGATTCGGTATCGAAAACATATTCAATTTTGTTGATGATCGTCCTTATGGTGTTAGTTATGCAACGCTTACACCCGGTAGAGTTGTTTATATAAGTATGGGTATAAAGTTTTCTAAATAGAG
>NZ_JAEPKU010000179.1 GCF_016652235.1 Dysgonomonas sp. Marseille-P4677 | reverse complement strand
GCATTTGAATAATAAATAATGTCGCTGAAAAAGCTAAAAAATATAGTTCTTTAGATAATAATAAATAAATATAATATATTAAAATGGGAAAAATAATTGGAATTGACTTAGGTACCACAAACTCTTGTGTTGCTGTCTTGGAAGGTAACGAGCCTATCGTTATCGCTAATAATGAAGGTAAAAGAACGACTCCCTCTATTGTTGCATTTGTAGAAGGAAATGAACGTAAAATAGGTGATCCAGCCAAACGTCAGGCTATCACCAATCCTGAGAAAACAATATATTCTATAAAAAGATTTATGGGAGAAACTTGGGATCAGGTACAAACAGAAGTTACGCGCGTGCCATATAAAGTGGTGAAGGGAGATAACAATACTCCTCGTGTAGATATTGACGGACGTCTTTATACTCCACAGGAAATATCGGCTATGGTTCTTCAAAAAATGAAGAAAACAGCTGAAGATTATTTAGGGCAGGAAGTTACTGATGCGGTAATTACAGTGCCTGCTTATTTTAGCGATTCTCAACGTCAGGCTACAAAAGAAGCAGGGGAAATCGCTGGGTTGAAAGTTCAACGTATTGTGAATGAGCCTACTGCTGCAGCATTAGCTTATGGATTGGATAAGGCTCATAAAGATATGAAGATCGCTGTGTTCGACCTTGGTGGTGGTACATTTGATATCTCTATCTTGGAACTGGGCGATGGCGTATTTGAAGTGAAGTCTACAAATGGTGATACTCATCTAGGTGGAGATGATTTTGACCAGGTTATTATAGACTGGTTAGCAGAGGAATTCCAAAGAGAAGAAGGTTTGGATTTACGCAAAGATCCTATGGCTCTTCAACGTCTTAAAGAAGCTGCTGAGAAAGCTAAAATTGAGCTTTCAAGTACAACTTCTACAGAGATCAACTTGCCATATATAATGCCTGTTAATGGTATTCCAAAGCACTTAGTTAAAACGTTGTCACGTTCTAAATTTGAGCAATTAGCAGATACTCTTATACGTAAATGCATCGATCCATGCCGTCAATCTTTGAGTGATGCCGGATATTCAGCATCTGATATTGATGAAGTTATTCTTGTAGGAGGTTCGACTCGTATTCCTGCTGTACAAGCTGAAGTAGAAAAATTCTTTGGTAAAGCTCCTTCTAAAGGAGTTAATCCTGATGAGGTAGTTGCTGTCGGTGCTGCTATACAAGGTGGTGTATTGACCGGAGAAGTGAAGGATGTATTATTGTTAGATGTAACTCCGCTTTCATTAGGTATCGAAACTATGGGTGGCGTTATGACCAGACTGATAGAATCAAATACAACCATTCCAACAAAGAAGAGCGAAACCTTCTCTACTGCTGCCGATAATCAACCATCTGTACAAATCAATGTGTTACAAGGTGAACGTCCGATGGCAAAAGATAATAAGCAAATCGGAGTATTCAATTTAGACGGAATTATGCCGGCACGTCGCGGTGAGCCTCAGATTGAAGTAACTTTCGATATTGATGCTAACGGTATTCTAAGTGTATCGGCTAAAGATAAAGCTACTGGAAAAGAGCAATCGATCCGTATCGAAGCTTCATCAGGTTTAAGTGATGCCGAAATACAAAAGATGAAGGATGAAGCTGCTGCTAATGCAGAATCAGATAAAAAAGAAAAGGAAAGAATCGACAAACTAAATCAAGCCGATTCAATGATTTTCCAGACTGAAAAGCAATTGAACGAACTTGGAGATAAAGTTCCTGCAGACAAAAAAGCGCCTATCGAAGCTGCATTAAATAAGTTGAGAGATGCTCATAAAGCTCAGGACTTAGCAGGTATTGATACTGCAATGAATGAGTTGAACACATTGTTCCAGAATCTAAGTCAGGAAATGTATAATCAACAACAAGCTGGTGCTAATCCAGATCAACAAGCTGGTGCTAATGCCGGTGGTCAGTCGAAAGGCGACAATGATGTAACTGACGTCGATTTTGAAGAAGTAAAATAATACAATTCTTTGTACATTTAAAAAAATGGCTATCAAAATTTTGATAGCCATTTTTTATTTTATTTTCTGCTACTTTCTGCGAAATCCTTTAATCATGTGGTTCAATGCAAGTAATGGATGCTTGAATAAGATACGGGGGCCGGAGTATCGCATAACCTCTTGTATCTTTATTTTCATCTCAGGTTGATAACAGTGGATAGGGCAGTCTTGGCAATTCGGTTTATCTTCTCCAAATTTACATTTTTCAAGTCTTTTCCGGGCATACAGATTAAGATTGTAACAGTCCGAGCATAAGTTTCCAGATGTATTATGCTTGGCAGCACAGTATATCTGAATCATCTTTTCAACAGTTTTTTTCTCCGTATTATTCATTCTTCGATAAAGCCGTTGTCTACCATCCTTTCTGGATTTGTGAATAAAGCCATACCCGTTTTCATTTTTTTGAAATTCATCTTTTTATAGAATCCTTCTTTTCCGGGTGAAGCATATAATATAAAATTACAATCGGGGGTAGTGCTCATAAGCCTTTTTACTATTTCCTGACCTATTTTTCGTCCTTGGTAATTTGGATCTACAGCGATATCGTAAATAGCCGATTGGCGTACTCCATCTGATAAAAGACGTCCTATCCCTATTAGTTTATCATCGTCAAATACGAATATGGTGGAATAGCTAGTTTCAAAAGAAATTTTATGCTTCTCTACGTCTGTAAAAGACATTCCTACAGCCTTAAGTAACTGAGGAATCCTTTCCCATGGAATATCCAAGAGATTTGTTTGATATCTAAGATTCATAAGAGCTTATTTATTCGAAATTGAAAATGAGAGAGATCATACGGGATTTTCCGGAAGACATGGCTTGGGTGTATTTTAATAAATCCTTATCGCCTAGCTGTGATCTATCTTTATCTATTAAATCGACTAGACCGAATGAAAATCTCAATTCAGGACACAATTTGAATAGGGGCAGATAGAAATTGCAGCCTACTCCGAATTCCACCCCGTAGTCCATACTCTTAAATAAAAGAAGATCATCTTTTTTCGTTCCAATATCCATTGCTGCATATCCACCGGCTAAAATGTAAGGACGGTAGTTATCAATGCGTGGTACACTAAACTTCAAGAGTAAAGGTACTGTCAAATAATTAGCTTTAAGAGAAGCTTGAGTTTCTACCCCGGAAGATTGTTCCCTAAACACAAAACGTCGTTCTCCAAGATGAAGGCTAGGAGCAAGGCGTAGATTGAGATATTGATTAATATATCTGTCCCCGACTATTCCTACGCTAAAACCAACATTATAAGACGGAATTTCGGCAAACCAAGCCTCTCCGTTTTCACCCACATAGCCAGTATGAGATAAAATCATGTCTTGTCCATTGATACCTAGCGAAAAACCGAGATGATACATTTTTTGATCAGCAAATGGCTGATTAACCGCTTTTCGTATTTGCGAGAACCCGTTAGTTGTAGCAGTAAAGCTTAGTAAGGATATTAATGATATATATAATTTTGTTTTCAACTTCTGCATATTTTTTATAAAACGTAATTACAGGTTTTTTATTATCTGTGAAGTTAATTAGACTGAGTAAAAATAAGGGCGAAAAAGCACCTTTTTACATTTTTATTTATATGTATAAGTATTTTATATATAGTATTTTATATTCTGTTTTCTAATGTGTTATAGATAGATGTTATGAGAATATTCATAATATCTAACACTATCTATTTTGGATGCACAAAAAAACTGTTTATATTTGCGAAATCAAAGTTAAATAATAATATTAAAAAGAAAAAATCATGGCTTACGTAATTAATGAAGACTGTATTGCTTGTGGAACTTGTATCGATGAGTGTCCAGTGAATGCAATTTCAGAGGGAGATATCTATGTGATTGACCCTGATACTTGTACTGATTGTGGTACTTGTGCAGATGCTTGTCCAACAGAAGCAATTCATCCTGCTTAATAATTATCAGGAGTATAAAATACAAGGGAGCTTTTATAGGTTCCCTTTTTTTATTTGGCAATTATAAAAAAGCAGTCCACTTCTTGTTAGTTGTAAGACAATCAATATAAAAGGAAAAATGGGAACTCTAAATAATAGAGTTCCCATTTTTTACCTTATAAGAAGATATTAATATACGTGTCCGTCATCTTTCAGGTCTTTTGCATCGAATCGTTTCTTCTCCAGTGAATTCCAAGCATAAATGATATATGCCAATACAAATGGAACAAGAATGGATACGACACTCATCACTGTCAGTGTAAATTCACTCGATGATGAATTCTGGATAGTTAGTGAACTTTGTAAGTCTGTAGCCGAAGGGTAATAAGCTGTATTGTTATAACCTGTAATAAGTAGCAGCATACATACAGTTAATACTGTTCCGATACCGCTAAACCATACTCCTTTACTGTAGTCTTTGCTAAGCAATGATTTTCCAATACCAAATAGAACTAATACTACGCCGACTAAGAATACTACACCTACAATAGGCATTTCTACTAAGTTGTTAAAGTATTTGTGCGCTTCCATAGTTACCACTTTTGTATCTGGATTAACAGCAAATCCATCAGCAATAAATGTCCAAATAACAAATGCTAAGAAGAAAACAACAAATGGAACAGAGTTGTACAATAAGAATTTTCTAGAACGTTCTACCAAATTTTGATCCGCTAGGCGATTTATAAAGAACAGGCAAGCCAGGGTTCGAGCTAAGAAGAATACAGCTAGTCCAAGCATCCAGTTGCGAGGATTGGCTAAAGCTTCTAATCCATGCCATTCTGTACCCCAACGGCTGATAACAGGGTTGATTATATCCGTCATGTTTTCTTTATTCACTGTAAAATCGGAACCGGTAAAAAATGTAGCCAATGCTGCACCTACCAGAAATGTACCTAGAAGTCCATTTATAAATAAAAACCATCGGTATGTATTACGACCGTATACATTACCCGGCTTTGATTGAAATTCAAAAGAAACAGCTTGTAAGACAAAACAGAAAAGAATTGCCATCCATACCCAGTATGCTCCACCAAAGCTAGTTGAATAGAATAATGGGAAAGAAGCAAATAATGCTCCACCAAATGTAACCAGAGTAGTAAATGTATATTCCCATTTACGTCCTAAGGCATTGACTAATATCATACGTTCTTTCTCATCTTTTGCTAATGAGAAAAGCATTGATTGGCCACCCTGAACAAAAAGAAGGAAAGCAAAAATTCCCCCAATCAGGCATATAAGGAACCACCAATAATGTTGTAAAAATGAATAATCCATAGTTATATCTTTTTTTAGTTAAAAAAATCATGTATTAGTGCCCCTCCGGACCTTTCTTAATTTGATTTAGCATAATGCGGATTTCCGCCACCAATAATGCTGTAAATAGAGTAAGGAATAAGAAGAAGGTTATCATTACTGATTTAGTAGATATTGCTGATACTGCAGCTTGTAATGGTAATACGTCCTGAATAGCCCATGGTTGACGGCCTATTTCGGCTACCATCCATCCTGCTTGGCCTGCAATATATGCCAATGGGATTGTCCATATACAAACCCACAACAGCCATTTCTTGTTACTTAATTCTATTTTGCGATATATAAAGAATGTAAGCACTGCAAATAGCAGGATAAAATATCCACCCAAATAAACCATAATGTGAAATGGCCAGAATACCAATGGTATATTTGGAATCAGTTGTTCGGGAGAGTCAAGATATCCATAACCAAAATAAGCGTAATTGGATTTCAGTGATTCTTTATATTGGTTTGCAGAAGCTTCATCTCCTGCTTTTTTGGCTTTTTTATAATCAGCCAAAGCTTGTATTGCAGCTTTTCCTTTTGCTTGTTTTTCTACAAATGAAAGAGCTGTAGAACCATCAGGTTCTTTATATCCGCCATCTATAATATCTTTTATTCCGGGAACATAAGCATCCAATTCTCCAAAGCTTAACCATGATAAGCCTTTTGGTATGCCAATATTGATTAGATACGGATCGACATCATCCTTGTACGATTCTTTCGCAGGGTTGGGTATTGCAAAGGCAATTAAATCCACACCTTCTCCACCTTGATATAATCCTTCCATTACAGCAAGTTTCATAGGTTGCTTTTCAGCTACTTGTTGAGCAGAACCATGCCCTGTCCAAGCAATAAGAAGTGAAGATACTAAACCGAATATTGCAGCAACTTTCATACTTTGTTTAGCAAATTCTGTATCTCTCTTTTTAATCATATACCAAGCCGCAACTCCGGCAACGAATACTGCGCCTAATATCCATCCCGAAAGGACGGTATGAAAGAATTTGTTTATAGCAACAGGAGATAGTGCTATATCCCAGAAATTAATCATCTCGTTACGAGTTGTATCCGGATTAAACTCCATGCCTATAGGATACTGCATCCAGGCATTAGCTATCAGAATCCAAAGGGCTGATAATGTTGCTCCTGTAATAGTTAACCAGGTAGATGCCAAATGGACTTTTTTACCTACTCGTTTCCATCCAAAGAACATAATTGAGATAAATGTTGCTTCCATAAAGAAAGCCAAAGTAGCTTCAATAGCCAATGGTGCACCGAATATGTCACCAACAAACCAGCTATAGTTAGACCAATTCGTACCGAACTGAAACTCCATGATAATACCGGTAGCGACTCCGATGGCGAAGTTGATACCAAAAATTACCATCCAAAACTTAGCAGTTTTTTTCCATTGTTCGTTACCTGTACGCACATACATTGTTTCCATGATTGCCATAATGATTCCCAAACCGAGGGTAAGGGGAACGAACAACCAGTGATACATTGCTGTCATAGCAAACTGGGCTCTAGACCAGTCTATTAACGATGTAC
>NZ_JAEPKU010000178.1 GCF_016652235.1 Dysgonomonas sp. Marseille-P4677 | reverse complement strand
AGTAGGTGTAATAGTTCTTTGCCTTGACTGTTGAACTGTTGATCACCATCTGACGAGGTAAATTTAAGGAATTATATTGAATATCAGTAATGCCTTTATTCAAATCTTTGTTCATCGCACCATTGGCATTGTAGGTATACTCGACAACTGCAGCTAAGTTAGTTTTATCCTTGAAGTCGGCTGATTCGACATAGGCAAAGTTGATAACGGCATCTGAGACATTAGTCATTTGGTTGCCCGAATAGGTCATGGTCAACTGGTCTACCAACACATTGTTATCTGCCGCCGCCGAGTTTTTTCCTCTTCGTCCCAGGCTTGTTATATTACCGTGCTTATCGTAAGCATAAGAGGCATTATACATTCCTCCGGTCAGATTTCCGTTATATGAGGCATGAATAAGCCGAGACAGGTTATCGTATTTAAAACGATAGCTTCGCGTTGTCTCTCCCTGCAGCTGCCACTCCATACCCGATATATTTCCGTTGTATGCCGGCTGGTAGTCCGAATAACTGTAGGCTGCTACTTTATCGTTATAGTAAAGTGTCTGATTAAACACCGGACTACTGATCGATTTTGTCCATGAGCGTACATTATAGGCATAGGTAGACAGGGTATTGGCAACTCCGCCTTTTTTGTTGGTCTTTAGCCTCCCCAATTCATCATAGGTATTCTCAGCTAAGACAACTTGCGGCTTGACAGTCGCTCCATCGGTTAACTGATGGGTTGTTTTCAGCAGTCGTCCCGCATGGTCGTAAGTATAGGCGTATTCTTCTTTCTGAGTATTCTTGCCTGTAGCTGAATGGATATGGAGTTTCTTGATCGGTTGTCCCGTGAAGTTGTAGGCGATGTATTCCTTTTCGATACCTCCTGCCAGGTGGTTGTTCGACTTGGCTTGTATCAATCTACCTCTGTTGTCGTAATACATGACCGAATATAGATATGTGGTTGAAACCGTACCATCTGATAGTTGCTGGGCGGTCAGTGTACCTGTCAGCATACCTTTGTTCTTGTATTTGTTGGCATCAGTATAGTCGGTGCCATACCAGGTTCCGTAGCCTGCTTCGGAGGTATATTCCGTCCCGGATGACGGTATTTCTGTCATTCCTCGGAAATCGTAGTTGTCATAATAATTGGCTGTCAAAAAATTCGGAGTAGAAAGACTTACTCCAGTAACGGTATAACTGTTTGCCAGATTTGTACGGCTAGTGTTATATGTGGCTTTAACTACAATACTGGATAATGGATTAGCAGTATAATTCAGACTATTTTTACATATCCCGGTCAGTACGATTCGCCCGAAGGCATCAGGGATAGTAAAGGTCCATTCACTTTTTTTCCGCTGCTCTCCGTCCTGTGTAAAGATCAATTGCCCAGCCTTGTCATAAACGTAATAAATCGGTTCACAGCCTGCGATCTTTTTCCAGATGCAACGGTTATTACTATCGTATTTATACATATATGCATATTGCTGCCACGAGGTTGAGGTATCAGTCCAAGTGCCAGCAGTGGAGGCCGAAGATACAATTGGAGGTAATACAACTCGAAGATTTCCTGCATTATCATATATGTAATAGGTATCCAAGGTTTCATTCCCGTTAATTTGGCGATTTAATATAACCTGATCCTGTTTGTTTTTAAATTCATATGCTAAGGCTCCATCCTCATCTTTAACTCCAGTAATATATAACTCTCCTGCCGGATAGTTATCAGAACGAGTAACGCTTACTTGTGATTTTACATCAGTTGATAGATATTTCGCACAAACTAACGAGTCTGCAAGAGCCAGAGTAGTTCCAACTTTACCTTTATTGACTAAATATCTAGTAGATACAGCCTTTTTATTAAAATACCAATCATTTCCTGGTTCATATTGCTCTAATATTCTATTCAATGGAGATATCTCATATCTAGAAGAAGAGTACGGCTTAGAGTCATTATCGTTAGCTGTAACCGATACAGTCTTTATAAAGAGAGGATTCAGATAGGCCCCATTATTATTAGGAACTACTGCTGGTAACCACAATAAAGAATCTCGATCAAACCTATCATACTCCTGGAGAACTACAAGATCTTTAGCTGTAGGTGTAAATTCTTTTTTTATAGTTTGTTCAAGTCTTCCTAATCCATCAAAATATTGTATTTGATCTATATATTTACTTCCGTTCTCGTTTGTATATTCCCTTGTTTTTACATAATTCGTATATTTGCTTTTATTCGAATTTTCTTTTAAGAGATTTATACGGGTTGAGATTGTTCCATTATCAGATATACCTTCTGAAATAACATAATATTCTCCTGGTTGAAGAGTTGTATTTAAACAATCGTTTTGAAGAAAGAAATTATCTTTAATAAATGTTTTGGTTGCGAAAATCTGACTCTTGCCTATATTTGTCAGACTTCCGCATGTTCCAGATGAAAAAGAGCTTGAGTTCGACAAGCTCAATGTCATTGGAGATAATAATTTTAATTTATAGATAATCTCATTACCAGGTTTGTTATTCCATTCATTTCTTGATTTCGCCGAATTTTGTATATCAAAAAAATCCAGATCTTCCGTAATAGTACCTAAATCAACTTCTATCTGTAAATGACCATCAATGTAAGTCGTAATATTACCATCTTCACTAACTCCATTTGATTCCACATAGTATATTCCAGGTTCCAGATTGCTTACCACAAGGGTATTATTTAAAGAATTATTCTTTGGAAAGGTTTTTGTAGCTATACTCTTTTTGGTCGCATCCAGCAGATTTATCGATGAACCAGCTGAAAATGCAGACGTATTTGATACTGCTATGTCCATTTTCTTTTTTACAATAATTCTATAAATATTTTTTTTATTGTACTGTGTTGTCATCTGAGTTCCTGTGTATTCGAATGCTTGATCCTTTTCTCCTAAATTTAGTTCTAATGGATCTGTACATTCTATATAGGTTTCAATATCTCCATTAGACATTCCTCCTTCTACAACAATAGAGTATATTCCTGGAGGTAATAGTGGAAATTCTAAGGTTTCTCTATTGGGGTTATTTCTTGGTACACACTTGTATCCTAAACTATTTGAACCATTTAATAAAGTTACACAGGATCCTCCCTCCGCATCCATCGAAGTTAGTATCTTCAACTTTGTTCCCTTTGAATTTACTCTGAAATTGTAATATATATCATTAGTCGGACGATAGCCGTATTGGTTCTTGCTGTTTGTCGTGTTAACTTTATTGTAATAATAGAAAGAATCTCCCTCTTTCACATCTAGATTTATTTCAATCAGTTTATTTTCAACGACTATTCTACCCTGTATAGATAAAGTTATTTTACCGTTATAGTTAGCAGAAGAACCTTGAGACGCAATATAGTATGTTCCGGGTTCTAATAAAATATTCATATATGCCTGGCTACTACCTGTATTATATGAATTAATGATGTCATTAACATTTAGTCTGTCAGTTTTAATAAGCTTAAGACTCGTCTTCTGCAGTTCTGAGCCAGAATGGGACAAACTAATATTCATTTTTTGAGTAATTATAAATTTATGAAAAACAATTTTACTGCCTATTCCATAAACAAAAGCGTTGTCATAATTTTCAGTATTACGAGTATCTGTAACTGAAAAATCAGAATTATAGGTACCTATTTCAACCGGAGTTACTAATGAATAACCTTGTGCTGAGGCTGAATTAATTGACAGTATCAGCAATGCGAATATCGAAGAGATTATATAAGATATTTTTGATTTCATAGTTTCGATTTTTTTATTTTTCATAATAATGATAATCGTATGCTTTAAGAATTTTCTTTGTACCGTTTTCTATTTGGAAAATCTCTTTTAGCCGTCCTATATTATCATAAATATAATATATCGTTATACCAGCCGCATCGGTTTTTGATGTTATACCGACAAGAGGATTGTATGTGTAAGTTTCGATTAAAGTATTTGTCGGCATATTTTTTCTGATTGTACTATTCAGTGTTTCTAAGTTTGTACATGTAGAAATATTACTTAGATCTGAATAATCTTGAAGCTTATTCAAATAACCCATTAGCGTAGAATTTCCATATATTGTTGCATATGAAGTATTATTTATTTTAGCTACGGGTAAAGTTGCATTATAGCCCCAAATATAAGTCTCGGAAGTATTATTTTTACGTTGTATTTCTATAATATTTCGTCCATTGTTGTAGTTTGTATCATATAAATATGTAAACTCCCGTTCGTAAGCATTTGCATCATTCTTTACATCAGTATACCACGGAACTAAAACATCTGAACTTACTTTTTTATAAGTATTACTTATTGATTGTAAGTGGTTATCATTAACAGATGTGATTTGTTCTAGTACAGGAGTTAAAGCGTTTTGCTCACACATTATCTTATAAATATCATATGTTGAGCTTTGTTTATCGATAGGATACTTCAATGTTTTCTTTACTGTAGCACCTTTACTATCGATATTTTCTATTCGTGTTATTTCATAAAAATTCTTTGATATTATATTATCATAATGATAGTTCGTTATTTTCTTTACTGAATCGTTATTATCATAAGAGACCTCTTCAGTCTTAGTTAATTTAATCAGCCCTGTTTTTGTTAATATATCACTATATTGGTAATAATCCTCAGGGGTTCTTCCTACTACATCTTTAATTGTAGAACCTACCGTATTTTGGACTATTTTAAATCCAACATTAATATCTTGTAAATTGAATGTCGTATAATTATTTACTATACTTTTTGTGAGTGAAAACTTATTGTTATCAAATGAATAAATATTAGTTTTACAAAGCTGTCCCCTTGTCCAATTTCGATTATCAACATAGGAAGATAATCTCATATAAAAATGACTAAAGGCGGATATAAAAGAAGGTATAACTCCATAATTCCTATAAAATTCTAAATCTCTATCTCCTCCTGTAAAGAAATATTCAGATTTTCCATTGCAGTTATTTGGGTATCCATTATACTCTACTACTTTTGTATAATAAACTGAGGGAATTGCACTATGAGCGGAAGCAGACTCTGTAGAATAGATATCGAAAAGATAATAATATTGGTTTATGCCTTGCTCTTCTATTTTTATTCGTGTATAAGGATCATGCAGTATTGTTCCTAATGTATTATCTACCCCCTCCAGATATTCATATGAATTTATCGTTGGTTTACTTCCTGCAGTAGAATAAGATTTTACAGTTTTGATCCTTAATCCACCATAATACTTTTTGTTAATCATATTACTCTCATATTCAAATTCAGTATATCCTCCTGTGGGATAAACTATCTTATTTAAAATATATGCCTGAGCATGTTCTTCACTTATATCCCGGTTTACATTTTTAAGTTTTTCATCAGCACTACATTTTAAGAGACATTTATTATTTCTTTCTCCATTATAGAAACCCCAATAATCTTGACCAAAATATTGTTGATTTACAACTAAGGAATTAGATTGTAACCCTTTGTAATATGGTGGAAGCATATTCATTGTATTATAATGGAAATCATAAGAGCCGGAGTTTTGTCCCTGAGCATCTCTTACAAATAACCGATCCAACTTTAGTCGCGAATCTGTATTTGAAAAATAGCCATGTTGAAAAAAATAACTTTTTATTGTATTACTTTTATTTGAAAGAAAAATTTCCGACAAACGATATTTTCGTTTATCTAATCTGTCATATAAATAATTAAATGCAATTTTTCCTTCAGGAAATTCAATAGAATTCAAAAACAATGTCTTATTCTGATATGACATGGATTCGATATTGTTGATAAGATATGCATTATCAATTTTATTTATATCTGCACTGTTCTGAGGTATATTTATTGAATAACTGGGGTAGTAATCATAGTATGGAGTTGTATCTGTTCCGTAGCTAAAAGTAATGTAATTGCCATCAACTGTTGTTATTGAGCTCAGGTACCATGATGTGGTAACCCGGTTGTTTGAGATCGCCTGCATTCCTTCCTCTTTGTCTTTAAAGAGATATATGGTGCCATCATTTCCTGTAATTTTGAAATCTCCGGACGATAATATTTCAATTTTATTATTTGATAAGGGGATTTGAATAATTTTCCCAGATTTATCAAAACGAAAACTACCTGATAATCCGCCTGCATTGTAATTGAAAATGTCACTTTCGAAATTGCCCAAATTATTCGAACTATTACTACAATATTGACTTAATTCCCCATATCTGGTTCCTTTACCTAGAGCAAAAACTTTGTCAGCATCCATAGGAGTATATGCTGCTGTCGGATTATTTATATTATCTGGACTTCCTTTGGTTGAACGAGTAATTACACCTCCTACGTTCAAAGACCAACCTAAACCAACCATACTCGAAATATCATCTACCTTGATTCCTGAAGGGTGATAGGATATTGAAATCGGAAGGGTAATTAAAGGTAAGCTAACTGTATAAATAGGAATATCTATATTAACCAACCCAGTGTTTAAAGAAACGGGATAAGTTCCATATTTCCCCAATGCTGCAGCATCAGGTGACGGCTGTAATAAGTCGACTGGCTGAGTTGAACTTTGAGAATAACAAAAGTCATTTTTTAGGTAAAAAATAACTAATAATAAAATCATTACATATATATTCTTTCTCATAACTTCCATTTCTATTTTTTAATAACAATTTGGTTCACAAACAACTCATTTTCAGTAATTCTCAGCACATAACTCTTGGGTTGCAGATTACTGCAATCTATCGTTTCATAATAAGTGCCTGCTGTTTTTGATTCAGCCTTGATCTTCTTTACAGGCATGCCTTCAATCGAGTATAGCTCAAATGATACTTTGGCATCCTGCTTCAGTTCATACTTAAGGTTTAACATCGATTCTACAGGAT
>NZ_JAEPKU010000177.1 GCF_016652235.1 Dysgonomonas sp. Marseille-P4677 | reverse complement strand
AGACAATAATGAATATAATTGTGGCTCTAATATTCATTTATCCACATTAACACCTCAAATGTTAGATAATCTTTATGTATTATGTAAAGTTTGGGGATTTTTAAAATATTACCATCCAGAGGTTGCAAAAGGTAAATATAATTGGGATTATGAGTTATTTAAAATTCTTCCATCTATTGCTAACGCTAAAAATAAAGAAGATAGAGATAAACGACTCAATGAATGGGTTAACAAGTATGGGAAAGTCAAAGACATCGAAGACTATAACTATAAGATGAAAGGATACCCTAATTATTCTAAAATTATTAATCTAGATTGGATTGTTAACAAGGATTTATTTGACGAAAGGCTTATTTCTAAATTGACAGCGATAAAGAATGCTAAACGCCCTAATAGTTTTAACTATTATACTGTCCCATACCAATTAAGGAATTGGATGCCGTTTGATAGGGAAAAATCTTATGATAATATAAAATGGGACGATCAGGGATTTCGCATACTGACACTATTCAGATTATGGAATATTATAGAATATTGTTTCCCATATTATGATTTGTTGGAGGCTGATTGGAATTCGCTTTTGAAAGAATATATCCCAGGAATAGTATTGCCTGCAGACAAAATTAAATATGAACTAGCTATTAAAGAATTAGCGGGGCATATCAATGACTCACATGGATATATGGATATTCCAGATCATAGTCTTGAAAAAACAGTTTTATCTAAATTTTACAATAAGTATCGTGTTCCCGTTGAACTGATAGAAACTAAAAATGGAGACATTGTTGTAAAATCTTCCGAGTTATCGCAATTCGAGAGAGGTGACGTTATAATAGACTTAGATGGGGAAAGTGTAAAAGACGAGATAGAGCAACTAGTTCCCTATATCATGGCCTCTAATAGATCTGCTATGATTCGTGATATTTTGTTTTTTTTATTAAGCTCAGATAAGCCATCCTTGTGTGTCACGGTTTTGAGAAATGGTCAGAGAAAAATAATCAATGTTCAGAATTTTGAGAAGAATCAAAGAAAACAAGGATTAAAAACATGTAATGATTATAAACTAGAATTTAAAAATATAGCATACATAAGTAACGATAATACGGCAAAAATGAATGAGGAAATAATTAATAGCAGTATTAATTGTAAAGGAATTATAGTTGATTTACGCCCTTTTGATATTGATATAGGAAACCAAATGGTACTAATTTCAAAAATACTGGAGTCTCCTCAAAGTCCATTATGGATATCTATTAATAACAGAAATAATCCCGGGAATTATTCTCTATTGCCTATAAGTGAATTTGGAACACATAACCCTAAATATTACAAAGGCAAGATCGTTATTCTTGTTGACGAACATACTCAAAGCCATATGGAATCTTTTGCTATGATTCATCGCACTGCTCCTAACAGTATCATTATAGGTAGCCAGACAGCGGGAACTAATGGTGCTATAGGTATTGTTCATCTACCTCATGGCATAAAATTTAACTATACTTGCACTGGAGCATATTATCCGTTCTGGAGGCAATTACAGATCAAAGGAGTGGATATAGATGTTGATGTTAGACCAACAACTGCAAATATACGTGATGGACGAGATATATATATTGAAAAAGCAATAGAATATATAGTAAATAGAAAAATATATGAAAAATAAGATAGAAGATAAGCTACATGAAATTGCTTCATACATATATGAGAATAATGAGAATAATGATTACAGTTTCTTTATGGGTGGTCTTTACAACGGAAAGTTTGGAGAGTTATTATTTCTATATTATTACAGTAGATTTTCAATGAATGATAAGTATGAAACTCTAACGAATCATTTAGTAGAAAATCTAATAACTGAGCTGGGAAAAAATATTTTTAGCCATACTTACTGTGGAGGACTGTCAGGTATATTATATCTCTTTGAATATTTGAAAAAAGAAGAATTTATAGATATTGACATTAGTGATGCTCAGAATATTTTAGATGAATATTTGATCAAAGAAGTAAGGACGGATATTAAAAATAAGAATTACGATTTTTTACATGGTGGATTAGGGGTTGGTTTATATTTTCTTAGTAAAGGAGAAAACCTTTACATCATAAATGAATTAATAGATTTTATAGACAATACAGCAGAAATAGATGAAGTAAGTCAAGGTCTGAAATGGCTGTCTGTTTTGAATGAAGAAGGAGATATGGGTTACAATATCGCCTTATCGCATGGATCGACAAGCATTACATTATTTCTATGTAAAGTAATAGAAAAAGGCGTTGAAAATAATAAATCCCTAAGGTTATTAAAAGGTGGAATAAAATATCTTCTTGCACAAAAAATTGATTTGTTTGAGTATGGTTCTTTTTTCCCTAATTTCTCTATTGAAAGCTCTCCTTCAATATTTGGAAGTAGGTTGGCATGGTGTTATGGAGATCTAGGTATTGCTTATGGCATATGGTATACTGGAAAAATATCTAATAATAAGAACTTAGAATATGAAGGATTAGATATTTTACGTCAATCGACTAAACGTAAAATAGACGTAAGCGGAGTTGTTGATGGATGTGTTTGCCATGGGAGTGCTGGATTAGTGATGATTTATCGTAGAATGTATTTTGAAACAAAAGACGACCTGTTTTTAGACGCAGCCTGTTATTGGTTAGAAAAAACGCTGGAATTATCTAAGTATAAGGATGGAGTTGCTGGATATAAAACATATGAGGTTAATAAATGGAAGAATGATTACTCTCTTCTAACTGGGGTTTCAGGTATTGGTCTGGTTTTACTAGATTATATTTCAGATAATTCTCAGAATTGGGACAAAATGTTCTTATTATAAAATATAATTTATAATTACCTAAAAAAGTAAAGCAGAGGAATCCGAAAATCTTAAGAGTAGGAAAAATTAAAAAATTTGAAGTATGAAAAAATTAAAAAAATTGACTCTAAAAAAAGAGACTATTGTAAATCTCAATGATTCTGAGATGAACGACCTGAGAGGCGGAACTATCTATATCTCCCTCATTAATCCTTGCAGAAACTCTTATGCAGGAGGCGCTTATTGTCCATCAACTTATCAACCATCACCAGGTGGAGGAGGACATACCAAACCTCCTCGTTGTTGTGCTTACGGTTGCTGTGAGACAATTGGATGCTAAAAAATATTGAGTATGGATATGTTAATATATCCATACTTAATCTAAGTTGCACCAATTTTAATAAAATATTATAACCTAGAATTTATAATAATATATACAATCAATATTTATTATAATTTTCATTGTGATGATTCAATATATGAGTACAATTGCTATTTGTTCTTATAAGACTAAAAAGATATATCCCAAATCTAATTTTTATAATTTCATTTTTCATGGAAATAATATATTGATAGGGAAAATTCCTTATGATCTTAATCTTAATTTTACTACAAAAAAAGATGTGCTAATTGAGATTAAAGCCTTCTCGTGTAATTACAGAGATCGCAGTTTTTTATTAGAATATTATCAAAAATGTGAAGAATTTAACAAAAGAAACATTGGTGTTATTGCTCCGTTTGGTTCTGAATTTGTTGCTGTAGTAAAGAAGGTTGCTTCTGGTGTTAAGACACTTAAAGTTGGAGATCGAGTTATCCCTAATTGTGATTATATTGCTTTCTCACAAGAACAAAGAGTCGGAGTGCCCACAAATTGTGCTTCTCAACGAATGCATATCTTTCATGAAAATAAGCTGATCAGAGTTCCTGATTCAATGTCTGATGAAATAGCTGCCTCATTTTCTGTGGCCTCTCAAACTGCTTATAGTATGATAAGAAAAGCAGAAATAAGTAAAAATGATAAAGTTTTGGTAACAGCGCCAACATCAAATACATCTTTGGCAGTTATAAAAAAATTAAGAAGTGAAGGCATTGATGTGTATGCAACGTCATCAAATACAAATAATAAGAAGTTTTTGTTAGATCAGGGTGTCCAGCATTTTATTCCGTTAGAAGATCTTGAGCAAAATTCTTATAAAGAACCTTCATTTGATATAGTTATCGATCCGTATTATGATTTATATCTACATGAAATAATTAACTGCATGAATTCTAACAGTAAATATATTTTTTGCGGATTATGTGAACAATATTCTCTATCAGATGAATCGGATCTACTATTTAAAACGAATTACAAGATTATTTTTACGACCTGCATAGTTAAAAATATTTCGCTGATAGGGAACTGTTTAGGACATACAATGGATTTGCAAAACGCAATAGAGGATTATCTATCTGGTAAATATGATATAACAATTGACAGTGTATTCTCGGGTTCTGATATTCTGCCTTTTTTAGAAAAAAGTTTCAATGACCAGTCTCGTAAGGGAAAAGTTGTCTATAAATACAGTGACTAGATTATAAATCTAAATAGGAGAATAATAAGTCTATACCTTAAAATTAATTATCAAATTATGTATAAAGTTTTTCCCTCTTTTATCTTCCGTACACCCGTTTTATCGATCAATTATTTAACGACCATTCTAAACAATACAGACCATTTATTGCAAAACTTATCTATCCCTCAAATCCAGGAAGCCATATATTTGGCATCTCCTGTTTTATATAAAGAAATGCAGAAATTCATAAATGGAGATATTAAGGAAAATAAAAAAAATGAGATTATACTTCTTTCCTTAGTGCGCTATATTAGTCGTATGGCAATCAGATGTACACCTTTCGGTCTATTTGCTGGATGTGGTATTGGACAGATTGGAAATGACACAAATATCCTTGTAAATCGATCAATCAGTAGAAAAACTCGATTAGATATGCATTATTTATCTTCATTATATGATAAACTAACTAAAATTCCCGAAATAAAAGAAAATATAAAATATTATACTAACACTAGTCTATATAAGGTTGGAAGAAAATATAGATATATTGAGGTCTTGTATGTAAATTCAAAAAGAAAATATCAGATTGCAGAAGTTGAGCAGTCTTCCTATTTGAATGGAATACTGAACATTACAGAAGATGGGGCAAAAATAAAAACTATAATAACTGCATTAATAAGTAAAGAAATCACACAAGAGGATGCTGTTGAATTTATTGATGAGTTAATTAATTCTCAAATAATAATACCTGAATTATATCAGTCTGTAATAGGTGATAATCTATTTGATCGTATAATAAAACTCTTAGAGGCAAATTGTTATACTCCATATTTAACTAATCGCTTAATAGATATTAAGGTGCTACTTGATCGATTAGACTCAGAAAACAATCCTTTTGAACTGTATAAACAAATAATACAACTGATTGAAGATATAAATGCTCCTTATGAGGAACGATTCATATTTCAAGTGGATGCGATTAGAAAAAGTATATCTGCGTCATTAAGTGTGGAAGTTATAGATGAACTAAAGTCAGTCTTAACTTTTTTAAACAAGATAACCCCCATAGGGCGTAATGAGACTCTACATCAATTCCAACAATATTTCTATAATAGATACGAAGATAGAGAAGTTCCTCTTTTGGAGGTTTTGGATCCAGAAATTGGAATAGGTTATCCATCTGCCAATAGAAGTTCGGGACTATCTCCATTGATAGATGATTTAGTTTTACCTGAACAAGGTGAGAATAATTACAATAAGCTACAAGAAGTTTTATATCAACATATTATACAATATTCAAGTCAGAACAGGAAGGAAATTGAATTAACTGATGAGGACTTTAATGGATTTAAAGAAACATGGAATGATCTTCCTCCTAGCATTTGTGTCGTCATGGAAGTCATAAGATCGTCTCCTCTGGATACATTAATCAAACTGAAATCGTGTGGAGGCAGTAGTGGTGCAAATATGTTAGCCCGCTTTGCTTATGCAGATAAAGGAATAAAGCAATTTGTGAAAAATATAACAAATAAAGAGCAGGAATTAGCACCAGATGTTATTCTTGCCGAAATAGTTCATTCTCCTGAATCCAGAGTTGGAAATATTCTTTCACGCCCACATTTGAGAAATTATGAACTTATATATCTTTCAGAATCTGATTTACCTAAGGAGCAAACTATCTTAGCCTCAGACTTACTTCTATCAATAAGACAGGAAAGGTTAGTTCTTCGCTCTAAAAAATTGAATAAAGCAATTATACCACGATTAACAACTGCTCATAATTACCATAATAATACAATGCCTGTTTATCATTTTTTATGTGATATGCAAGTTCAACAGGGAAGAGATGCATTATATTTTGATTGGGAACAAGGGCTAGATAAAAAAATATCCTTTTTACCCCGGGTGCGTTACAAAAATGTAATTCTATCATCCGCAACATGGATTGTTAACATTGATGAAATAAAACATTTTTTCGAGATAAATGAAGATAGCAAACTATTAGAATCGGTAAAAAAATGGAGAAATGAAAGGTATATCCCTCGTTATGTATTAATGCCAGATAATGATAATGAATTATTTGTTGATTGGGAAAGTTCATTAAGTATTCGTTCTCTCTTTTTTGTTATCAAAAAAGAGAGACAAGTAAAATTTACCGAATTTTTATTTGAAGCTGAAAATGCCGTAATAAAGGATGAGAAGAATTCTTATACGAATGAATGTATTGTGGTGTTTCATAAAAAAGAGATTTAAAAAAGATGATAAAGTCTACTCAAAGAATATTCATACCAGGAAGTAAGTGGGTTTATTTTAAAATATATGCAGGACATAAAACATTAGAGAATATATTAGTCAAGGATGTATATTCCATTATAAGTAAATTGAAAAAAGAGCAAATAATAGAAAAGTGGTTTTTCATCCGATATGCTGATCCCGATTCCCACCTCAGAATTCGGATGTTATTAAATGATGAGATAAAAGTGGGAGACACGGTGAATATGATTTACAGACAACTCAATTATCTGGTTAAGGATAATTTTATATGGAAGATACAATTAGATACTTACCATAGAGAATTAGAACGTTATGGTAATAGATTGATAGAAGATACAGAAACTTTATTTTTTAGAGACAGTGAATGTATTTTGTCAATAATAAGGCTTTTGAATATCAATAAAAATGAAGACTTCCGCTGGATGATTGCATTGAAGTTAATAGATTGTTTATTATCGGATTTCAACTTTAATCTAATACAAAAACATTCACTAATGGAAAATATTAGTGATTCTTTCAAAAAAGAGTATGGATTTAATCAATAC
>NZ_JAEPKU010000176.1 GCF_016652235.1 Dysgonomonas sp. Marseille-P4677 | reverse complement strand
TTTGTATGATATGAAGGACAAAGTCACGATGATGCTTGGCGATGCGAAAGAGTCATTAAATAAGATCATACAAACTATCTGATATTCTGTTAAGATATACTTTTGAAGGAATATAATTCTAATTCAGAGAGCATTCATACCAAGTTTGAGTGCTCTCTGTTTTTTATTCTGATACCTCTACAGGTCATGTTGATATACATCGGCCTATATTACTTACTGTAAAATGTTTTAGTAATTTATTTCCATTATAAGCCATATTTATCTATTATATTTGTGTGTAAAACAATTAATAAGGCGATACTCTGTGTTCGTAAGAGATAAATATGATATAGAATTACTTCAACAAGGTTCTTCGGAAGCTTTTGAAAGATTATTTCATCAATATGGTGGAAAACTATATAATTTTATTCTCAAATTATCGTCGGGCGATACATATCTTGCAGAAGAGATTGTGCAGCGTACGTTTATTAAGATATGGGATACTCGTTCTCAAATTGATTCAAATAAATCATTCATATCCTATATTTGTACTATTGCTAAAAATATGCTGATGAATGAATACGAACATCAGATGGTTGAATATATATATAAAGAATATGTATCTAAGTTTGTATCGACAAAATATAATATAACTCCTGAGAATGAACTTAACAGAAAGCTATTAGAAGAGTATATTGACAAGCTTACAGAAGAACTTCCTCCGGCACGTAGGCAGATATTTGTTATGAGTAGGAAAGAAATGCTTTCGAATAAAGAAATAGCAGAAAGACTTAATATTTCCGAAAGTACGATTCAAACCCAGCTTTCAAAAGCCTTAAGCTTTATGAAAGAACATTTGGCTCGTTATTATAAAGAAATACTACTTCTATTGATTTCTTCTCATTTTGTTAATTAACTTAAAAAATAGATATTCTAATAGTGAAACTGTAGCAGATAAATGTATAAAATATGTACTGAATGATATACATACTAAAGCAGATAGAAAACAATGGATAAAGATAAATGTCTAGATATATTTGAGCGATATATATTAAAGCAAGCCTCTACTGAAGATGTTGCCTCTTTATGTTCTTTCATAAACAATGATCCTCATTTGAATAAATGGCTGGAAAATCAAATAATGAGTTCATCATCAGAAGTTGATGTAGATGTAAAGATGAGAATGCTGGATAATATTAGATCTCAAGTAGAATATAGTATTGAGGGAGAAATGGAAATAAGTCCCAACCTGTCCGGTAGACGCTATATCCGTTGGGTCGCAAATATTGCAGCGATCTTATTACCTATTGCTATTCTTGTGGGAGTATATATATACAACAAGCCTCAAAAAATAGATTATTTAACTGTATCGGCAGGATTAGGAGAAAAAGCAAGTATCAATCTGCCTGATGGGAGTAAAGTTGCAATCAATTCTGAGTCTGAAATTATATATAACACCAGTTATAATAAAAATGATCGTTTTTTAAAACTACGAGGTGAAGCTTACTTTGATGTCGAATCAGATCAGTATAAACCTTTTATTGTAGAATGTGGAGATATAAAAGTGAAAGTCTTAGGCACCACATTTGGAATTAGTGCGTACGATAATGATAATACTATATCGGTAGTACTTAATACAGGTAACGTTGAGCTAATTACTCCTAGCGAAACTGTAACAATGAAACCAAACGACAGAGTTGTATATGATAAATCGACTAAGATTACAAATAAAGAGCAAGTAGATGCAAAGGATTATATCGAATGGAGACAGAATAGACTCCGATTCCAAAGTGAGACTTTAGAAAATATTATAAGAGTGATTTCGCGAATGCATAATATTGATATTTCTTTTATGGATGCTCAATTAGCTAAACAGAAGTTTACTGGAACTATCGACAATACAAGTGTTCAGTCGGCTTTAAAAGCCTTATCGTTGACTGCACCTATAAGCTATGAAGTAAAAGACAGTGTAATTTTCTTGTATGAGAATAAGGAACAGGTACAACATTTTAGATGAAAA
Organism: Dysgonomonas sp. Marseille-P4677; assembly: GCF_016652235.1. Classification (GTDB taxonomy): domain Bacteria; phylum Bacteroidota; class Bacteroidia; order Bacteroidales; family Dysgonomonadaceae; genus Dysgonomonas. The sequence goes on along the minus strand of NZ_JAEPKU010000176.1, from coordinate 5,203 downwards.
AATAATAACTAAATATTCTGCAAGTGATACTTAGTCAAGGGTATCACTTTTTTTATTGTAAATTTCAAATAATTAAAATAAGTTAAATCGTAAAATAGAGTAGCGAAAAATAATAAGGTAACTGTATACAGGTATAATTAGATTAAAAAGATAGTACATGTAATTAATTACCATTAGAAATTATTTAAACCATGAAAAAGAAAATTAAAAGATGGAGTTACTTAAAACGGATTTTATACATCTTCTGTTTGTCATTATTGTCCGCTAATTTGTTTTCACAAATTACGGTTGAAATAAAAGACAAGCCGATAAAGGAGGCCCTGAAAGAGATAGAAAAAGTCAGCCCTTATAAATTTTTCTATAATGAAGATTTAAAAGGTCTCGGGAAAATTGTTACTCTTAAAGTCTCGAATGCGACCATTGATGTGACAATGAAGCAGCTTTTAAACGACAGTAATATATCTTTCGAAAAACAAGATGGAAATATTATTCTTTTAGTTCCACAGAAGGTAAAGACTGATCAGCAAAAAGAAACAAAGCAAATTAAGGGAATTATAAAGGACAATAAAGGAGAATCTATTATTGGGGCTTCGGTACAGGTTAAGGGTGTTCCTGCAATCGGAACTGTTACCGATTTTGATGGGAACTTTACATTGAAGGTTCCTGATGGGGCTGTTTTGAGTATATCTTATATAGGATTTCAGTCGATCGAAATAAAAGTCGGAGATAAAACAGCCTTTGATATAGTACTTCATGAAGACGAAAAATTATTAGACGAAGTGATCGTTGTAGGGTATGGAGTTCAGCGAAAGAGAGATGTGACAACTTCTATATCATCACTCAGAGCTTCCGAAATTAAAGATATGCCGGTCTCAAGTATCGAACAAGCATTAGTCGGACGTATGGCAGGAGTACAGATCACGCAACCAAATGGAACACCGGGTGCTGGTATGAATATTAAGGTACGCGGGGTAGGAACAGTTACAGCAGGGAGCTCTCCATTATATGTTATCGATGGAGTACCATTAAGTGATGATGTTGGTAGTGCCACCGGTATTTCTGTTAGTCCGTTAGCATCCATAGAGATGTCAGATATTGAGTCAATCGAGGTGCTAAAAGATGCCTCGGCGGCAGCGATTTATGGATCACGAGGATCTAATGGAGTTGTAATTATCACAACAAAAAGAGGTAGCGAAGGAAAACCGGTAGTGAGCTATACCGGTTATTTAGGAGCCCAGATGATTACAGATAAAATCGATGTATTAGATGCTTATGAGTACTCACAACTTGTATTTGACGGACACAATGCATCGTATTATGATGCTTTGGCTAAAGCTGGAAAAGCTACGGCATATGATCCCTGGGCTACGAATCAGCAGAGGTGGGATAATTTAAAGACAGGAACAATAAACCTCAATCAAGGCTGGATGATGCCGACAGAGGTACTTCCATATGTCAGAGGTGAAAAAGGATTGACCGATACCGATTGGCAAGATGAAATTATGCGTACAGGGTTCATTACAAAACATAATTTATCAGTAAGCGGTGGCAATAAGAATATCAGGTATTTAGTGTCAGGAAATTATCAAAACGAAGAGGGAATTGTTGTTAATTCTGATTTTACTAAAATGGGATTTCGTACGAAAGTAGATATGAAATACAGTAAATGGAAATTTGGCGGTAATATCAATCTAACCCGAAATATTTATAATCTGGTAAACACCGAAGGAAGATATGGAGATGATGGTGTTTTATCATTGGCATTAGGTGCTGCACCTATCTACCCTGTGAAAAATACCAATGGTGAGTACAATTATGAACATAATAATACAACATATGGAAATTCTAAATTGAACAATCCGGTTGCAGTAGCTAGATTAATTGATGATAAGATGACAGCTCTTCAGATGTTAGGAACAGCTTATGCCGAATATGAACTGATAAAAGATTTAAGTATTAAAACCCAGGGAAGCTGGCATTATAACAATTATGTGCGTGATTACTATCGCCCGGCTGCATTGCCGAACTCGACTGATAGAACGCCTCCATCTAACCCAATAGCAGAATCCCGTACAAAGAATAAATACACATGGGTATGGGAAAATACGATGAATTATAAGAAAACAATCAACTCAGATCATACTCTATCGGGATTGGCCGGGTGGACAGCCCAAAAATATGAGGGCAACGCTAATCGTATAACTGCTACCGACTTACCACAAAATGATATGTTAGGTACAATACCTAGTAATTCTACAGCAACAAAATATGATTCTAATAAGGAAGCATGGTCTTTACTTTCTGCTTTGGCTCGCGTTCAATATAACTTTCAAGATAAATATATGTTTTCTGCTGCTGTACGTGCAGATGGATCTTCCCGCTTTGGAGAGAATAATCGTTGGGGCTATTTTCCATCCTTTTCGGGAGCTTGGTATATGACAGAAGAAAAATTTATGAAACCTGTTTCATCGTGGTTGACCAATCTAAAATTAAGAGCCAGCTGGGGTGTAACCGGTAATATGAATATTGGTAATTATGCTTCGTACGGACTTGTAGATGGTGATAATTATCCATTCGGCGGTTCACCAAATATAGGAATGAAAGAATCGACAATACCAAATCCAGATATCGGATGGGAAAAAACATCACAAGTGAATTTAGGAGCAGAGATTGGTTTATTCAAGTGGTTGAATTTAGAAATTGATGTTTATCAAGGTACAACGACCGATATGTTATTGGAAGTTCCGGTAATGGAAGCATCAGGGTTTTCAACTATGTTACAAAATATAGGAAAGCTAGAGAATAAAGGGTTGGAGATAACATTATCAACTAATCATAAGGTAGGAAAAATTATATGGACCAATAATTTCAATTATGCGATGAATCGCAACAAAGTGAAATCTTTGGGTAATGCAAATGAGATTGTGACACAGGCCAATAGTGTTATTGATTTTGTGACTAGGGTGGGGGAACCTATCGGAAGTTATTACACATATGTGACCGATGGCGTTTATCTGAATCAGTCCGAAATAGATAGAGATGTTGCTAACGGCATAATTGTACCTAATGCTCAACCTGGAGATTTCCGCTTCAAAAAGTATGGAAAAGACGATATTATTAACGCTGATGATAAACAAATGACAGGTAATTATATGCCCGATTTTACTTATGGATATTCCACTACTTTAAAATTCAAGGAATTTGACTTCAGCCTTTCATTACAAGGTGTATATGGCAATGAGATCGCAAATATTAATCGTCGCTATCTCGCAAATATGGAAGGTAATGCCAACCAGTTAGCTGTAGCCAAGGATAGATGGGTTTCTGAATCTCAATCCGGAAATGGAAAAGTATATCGGGCTAATCGTGCTGCAACGGGAATGAATTCCGTGATTTCAACATGGCATATCGAAGATGGATCATATATGCGTATTCGTGAGATCACATTAGGATATACTTTGCCTAAAAACCTATTAAAACGATTTGGTGTATCTAATCTTAGAGTCTACGGTTCTGCATTTAATCCATTCACATTTACCAATTATAGTGGATACAATCCCGAAGTGAGTACAAATTCAAGTCCTATTATGCAAGGTGTAGATTATGGTACATATCCATTATCAAAGAGTTTTGTATTTGGTCTCAACTTTACATTATAAAATAAGAATATCATGAAAAAAATAATAAAATTTTCACTTATAGCCATCTCAATATTAATTTTTTCCGGATGTAGTGATTTTCTTGATTTGAAACCGGAAGGAAACCTAGGTACAACCGGTACATTTTATAGAAATACAAAAGATATAGAATATGCTTTGACCGCATCTTATGCTGATTTACAGAGTAAAGCGATGTATCGTGAATATATGGTTTTAATGACAGATGTTCGTTCTGACGATTTGGGTTCTTTCGCCAATTCGGGTGCGAATGCAGGTCGTGAGTATAGTATTAAAATATTTACAGCACAGTCAGACAACCAAATATTCAGAGAAGTATGGGCTAGCACATATGAAACTATTTATCGTTGCAATAATGTTGTAAAATACATTGATGTTGTAAACGACAATGATCTGAAAAAACAATATGAAGCCGAGGCAAAATTTATACGTGCATTATGTTACTTCAATATTGTTCGCTTCTGGGGCGATGCTCCTCTTATTTTAGAACCATTATCTACTCAGGAAGTTGCTCAATGTAGCAGAGATGCAGCGACGAGTATATACGGAGCTATTGAGGCAGACCTCAAATTCGCATCGGATGCCGGTAACCTTCCTACCTCTTTTAAGGGAGAGCAATTAGGTCGGGCTACGTCTTTGGCAGCCAAAGCTTTATTGGGAAAAGTATATCTTCAACAAAAAAAATGGAATGATGCAAAAACAGTATTGGGTGAACTGATAAATATAGATAATGCTGCAATACATGGCTTATTGCCCGATATAGCTAATGTATTTAGTACAGCTCCGGCTCCGGGCAGCTCCAATGCCGACTACAATAACTATAACGGATGGAGTCCTCAAACGATGAATAAAGAAATACTTTTCCAAGTATTATTCAATAAGGATATTTCTGGAGAAGGACGAAACGCTTTGACTTATTATACCAGTCAGGCCGATTTAAATGAAGCTTTCAAACTAAGTAATCCGATTGAATGTATTTATAATCCGGCAGATCGTCGTGCAGATTTAATGAGAAGTATAAAAGGTACAAACTCCGATAATAAGCTAATTGTAAAATATGCAGATATAGAGAGCTCTATAAAACAATATGGCTACCATACTCCTGTATTACGCTGGGCTGATGTATTATTGATGTATGCCGAGGCTTTAAATGAAGTTGCTTACGATGGCTCTGCGACAAGTCCGGCTCTTAAAGCCCTAAATGAAGTAAGAACCCGTTCTTTGGCAAACGGAAGCTATACTATAGACAAATTGTCTAATCAGGATTCTTTCCGTAAAGCTGTCTTTTTAGAGCGCCGTTTAGAGTTTCCAATGGAAATGCAACGCTGGTTTGATCTTATACGATCGGGAGACGCAATTTCAGCTATAGGTAAAATAGGATATAATATAGATAGTCATGATTTTTTATATCCTGTTCCTTATAGTGAGGTCTCGTTACGTAACGATGCTAATAAATTTCCTCAAAATCCGGGGTATTAATATAAGACTTATTACTTATACCTTTCCCCTCTATTAAGAAAATGGAG
>NZ_JAEPKU010000175.1 GCF_016652235.1 Dysgonomonas sp. Marseille-P4677 | reverse complement strand
AAATAGAATTTACATATGATAATGGGATCTTTTGCTTATGAATAATTAGAAATGCTAAACATTCCTCTGCTATTTTTGATAAGGAGTATTTATCTTTTCTTTGTAAGAAATATAACCCTTTTGAGAATAAAGGAAGATCGGATTCTAATTCTAAAAGGAAAGTTTCTTCGTTCATTTGACCTAAATCCAAATCAATTTCTTCCAGAATATCCCCATCGCTTTCGTCTATCTCAACAAATTTATTTTTAACAATATGATCAACTCCGTAAGCAATACCGGCTAATCCATCAAAAAAATCCTTGTCGCCATGTTTATTTAGGCTTTCATATATCTGATCCATCAACTCGTCCGCCAATTCACTGTACATTTTATTATTTGTATAACGTGCATAATAATACAAAAACAAAGTTGTACCCGTTTTTCCATTTAAGAGTCCAAAACTTTCTTGCTGCTGGATATTTATAAATACTGTGTTGGCTATTTGATTTAATATATTCTGGTACATGTCTTTCGTTGTTTTAGTTTAATAACACTTTCAAAAAAACGGATTAATTCAGGAACATGATAATCAAAACTAAACTTGTCTTTGTTTGTTAAAATATTATTTCTTATCAATTCCATCTCTTTTTTATTATAAAGTTTGGTTGCTAAATCTTCCATCTCTTTATAGAACACTCCTGCATTGTATTCTTGAAGTTGAGATTGCATAGCAACAATATGTTCAGAGTTATCCTTCTGAATCATAGGTAATCCTGCAGCAGCTAATGTACTCATTCTTGCAGGCAAGTTCAAATCATCCCAGCCAACTTTGAGCAAATCTCCATAGTTATTGCTTTCGAAAGGATGAAGCCACCCGGCATCATATCTGGAAAACTCCTTTACCCAATTTTTAGGATCACAGTAAGGATGAGCATGAAAATATTTTGGTGCAATTTTTTTTGCTCTTTTATTAAAAGAAATCTCCATATGATATAGATGAAGGTGGACCTTATGGCTTGCTAATTCTCTTATAATATTTTCGTCAATACCTATCGGTCTACCAATAACAACTGTATGTATTTCACCATCTAACTCAGATAAACATTTTGAAAAATCAGATGTAAAATAAGTTCCTTTAGGTAAGTCTCCATCTAAAATGAAAGTTGTATCTGATGGCTTGATAAATTGCTCATACCATTCTTTAGATTCTTTACTAAGAAATATTCTGCCATCAGCCATTTCATACAGCTCAATTAATTTATCCCATGTTCCATTCTGTCTGGAAATAAATGGACCCTCTTTAAAATGCCACACAAATGGGATATCTTTGCATTTTTTCAAAACTTCATGAGCTAATGGAATGGAGCCAAAATTTAGTCCTGCATATATAATATCCGGTTGAACTTCTTGAAGCTTACTTTCCCAATCTTCATACGGAATATCAATTATATTACCAAAAGGGATGGGACCGACCATTGTAAAATCAAAAGTAGGATTCTCCATCCATAGGCCAAATAGCTGACAACCTTGTTCCTCTAACGCATATATTCTTTCCGGATTATACGCCAGTTCTCCCACTAGCAAGACCTTCAATTTGGGTGTACTTATACAAGGATTTCGGAAATCTTTATATAATTCGACTTCATTCACAGAACGTCCCTTTGATCTCTTTATTTTGAGAGGCTCTTTTATGTTGTAATATTGCCTGAACAGATTCATCCCTCTATTCAATAATCTGTGGCGTTGATTCGTGTGGATTGTCCAAGAGCATGTTTCTTCATTGATATATGTAAATCTGCCTTTACTTACCAGCTTATTCCAAAACATGTCAAAGAGGTCGTCAACTACATATTCTGTTCTTTCAATCCATCTATCAGTAGTATTTTTATGTGCTGTTTGAACAAGCTGCAAGCTATACCCATGGAACAATCCATTAAATTGTTTTTTTAAATCTATACTCAGAGAGTCTTTTATTATTGATCTTGATTTAGTATATGCCAAAAAAATATCTTCCGACTTGTCCAATTCATTTTTCAATACTTCCAAATGTTCCTTATAATAAATATCATCAGAAGGTAGGTATGCAATATATTCAAATTTTGCAACATCCAATCCTTGATTAATCGTAAATCCAAGTCCTTGATTATTTGTATTTTTAAGGTAAGTAATTTTTGAATGGGGTAAATATTCCTGAATAATTTGGTCTGTACGGTCAGTCGATCCATCATTTATCACGATCAATTCCCAGTCAGAAATAGTTTGTTTGAAGAGACTTTTGATAGCTCCACGTATAAAACCAGACTGGTTGTATGTTGGCATTATAACAGTAAATCCTTTTCTTTTCATAGCTTTATTGATTTAACGTTTCGTACAATTTGAGGGCATCATGAACTGTTTTATCCATATCATTGTATTGATATGTACCAAGTCTACCAGCAAAATAGATATTATCTTCTTTCGTTGCCAACTCTTTATATTTTGCATATAACAGATTATTATGTTGAGTATTTATTGGGTAGTAGGGTTCAGACTTTTTATCCCACTTACATGGATATTCAATAGATATGACTGTTTTTGGCTGTGTTCCAAACTCAAAATGTTTGTGCTCCAATATACGTGTATGTGGCACATTTTGTTCAGTGTAGTTGACAACTGCATTACCCTGAAAGTTTTCTGTGTCTAATACTCTTTCTTCAAATTTAAGAGACCTGTATTCGAGTGCTCCATATTTATAGCTATAGTATTCATCAATCATTCCTGTATATATCGTTGTTTTTGCTAAGTCTTTTAAAGAGCGATCCTCGGTAAAATTTGTATTCAATAAAATATCAGAATGAGCAAAACATTTTTCAATAATAGGAGTATAGCCCCCAATTGGAATCCCCTGGTAAGGGTCTTCAAAATAATTATTATTGAATGTAAATCTTAGAGGAATACGATTTATAATGAAGGCTGGTAGCTTTGATGCTTCTGTTCCCCATTGTTTTTCTGTGTATCCTTTTATTAGTTTCTCATAAATATCATATCCTACAAGGCTTAATGCCTGCTCTTCCAAGTTGCTTGGATTATTTATTTCAATTTGTTGTGATTCTATTTTATGCATAGCTTCTTTAGGCGTTTTCACACCCCATAATTGATAAAATGTATTCATGTTGAAAGGGAGATTATATATCTTGTCCTGATATTTTGCTAACGGGGAATTTATATAATGGTTAAATTGACATAGTGTTTGCATAAACTCCCAAACAAATTTGTCCTTCGTATGAAAAATATGTGCCCCATATTTATGTACATTTATTCCTTCTATAGTTTGGCAATATACATTACCTCCCAAATGAGATCGTTTTTCTACAACAAGACACTTTTTATTGTTTTGTGTAGCCTTATAGGCGAAGATTGCATTAAATAGTCCACCACCAACCAGCAAATAATTATATTTATATTTTTTCATTAGACCCCAATTTATTATATGAATAATACATATTACTGCATTCCTTCCGTTATCGCTTTCCTCAATGGCATGATGAAACGTTCCAATGCTGAAATATCTTTTGTAATTATATCTGCTGTGCCTGTCATCTTTGGCAGATAAGGAAGTTTCTTATTGTAGGTTGTCATTAATTCGTTTGGCAAATCTATTTCTACTGTATACTCCGGCATTTCATTGGTAGTCACAGGCACTAAGGAGATATTCTTGACCACTCCTCTTATAATGCCAAATTCATTATCAGGGAAGTTATCGAACCGGATATTCACCTTTTGTCCTATCTCTACTCTTCCCGAACCGGCTATTGGCAGTGATGCTTTACCCAAAAAGTTGATTTCATTGGATGGTATAATATTCAGAATCTCTTCACCTCCCATGACGTTCTGATTGATAGACCAATATTTGGTAAAGGTTACTTCTCCATCGATGGGAGCAACCAATACGTAATTCAACTCCCACTGCTGTAGCTCGGCTTGTAGTTGGTTGACGTAGGTTTTTAGTTGTGTGATCAGTTTGTTTTCTTTCTCTATATCCTGATAATTGGTATCGTAGAGAGATTCTTTCATTTGCCCAATCTGTATTTCAGCATTATCAATGGACGAACAAATATTTTCATAAGACAATAAGCTTTGTAGATATTGGCTATTGGCTCCCTCAAACTCATCGTTTGATATCACTCCTTTTTTATTGAGGATGGAGTCTCTTTGAAATTGATTCTTTGCAATTATCAATTGATTGGCTACAATACCTTTTTGTTTGATTAGGTTGTTACGTTGGCTTTCATATTGTACAATTCTTTCTCTCAATATGCCAGTTTTGGTCGAAAGGTATTCCAAACGTTTATATTCTGTATATTCAAACAGTGTTAAGTAAAAAGATGAATAATTGGTTTGGAGATTGCCAAGCTTTAGATACTTGGGAGGCAAGACATATATGGTATCCGAGTACAGATCGATACTCGCCAAATACTCTTTGAGAATAAGAATATCTTTTGTATTGCCTGAGTTTTCAATTACAGCTAGATAATCTCCAACTTTGACTTGCTGATTGTCATGAACATAGAGTTCGTTGAGCTTTCCTGTTGTTTTAGCCATAATGGATGCAGGAGGAGTAGAGCCAGTAAGTACGATCTTGGATGTGATGATTTCAGGATACTTAAAGACTGCACTACCAATCAGTAAAATGACTACAGCAATAGCAACGATAGTTATACCCCAACGCAGAATCCAGGGAGGAACACTGCCAAGTACTTCCTGAAACTCTTCGCTTCGGAGTTCGATCTTATTTATTTCGTTTTTCTTCTCTTCTGACATATTAACTACCCAGCTCTAATTGGTTTTTCACTAAAGTATAGTATGCCCCTTTTTTAGCAGTAAGCTCTTTGTGAGTACCCTGTTCTACTACTTTTCCTTTTTCCAAGACGATAATATTGTCTGCTTTTTGTACCGTACTAAGTCTATGTGCCACCACGACTACTGTTTTGCCTTTGTAGAACTCGTTCAGATTATCCATTATGGTGCGTTCATTATTGGCATCCAGTGCATTGGTTGCTTCATCAAAGAAGATAAATTCAGGATTTTTATAAACAGCTCTTGCAATGAGCAAACGTTGTCTTTGTCCCTGACTTACTCCATTCCCCTCTGCTCCTATTTTACTGTTGTATTTGAGAGGCAGAGACTCAATAAACTCTTTGATATTGGCAACTTCTACAGCATGAAGTAACCGCTCTTTGTCTACGTCCTCTACTCCCACTGCAATATTGTTAGCGATAGTATCAGAGAAAATAAAACCATCTTGCATCACAGCACCCGATTTTTGTCGCCAAAGGTGCGGATTGATATCATTCAGGGCTGTATTGTCTACATTGATATTGCCTTTTAGTGGAGGATAAAAACCAAGTAGAAGTTTGATTATTGTAGTTTTACCGCTGCCACTCGAACCAACGATGGCTGTTGTTTTATTTTGAGGAATGGTAATACTCAAATCATCGAGAACATAGTCTCTGTCTGCTCCATCATAGTTGAAATAAACGTTTTCTAGACTAATCGTTCTATTCTCAGGGATACTATTAATTCTTTCTCCTATCGTTTGTTCTTCGTCTTCTTTGTTGTGTATTTCATTCAAACGCTCAAGACTTATTTTAGCATCTTGAAGAGCTTGTGCAAAACCAATAACCTGTCCAATAGGACCTGATAATTGTCCGATGATATAACTGATAGACATCATCATACCCAGAGTGATATCGCCATCAATAACAGCTTTGGCAGAAAGAAAAGAGATAACCAAAGAGGTAGTCTGACTAAAGAATACAGAACCGGTTTGCTGATATTGTCCAAGGGCTGTTCCCTTGATGCTTATTTTAAAAAGTTTTACCTGAATGCGTTCCCAACGCCAGCGTTGTTGACGTTCGCAGTTGTTGAGTTTAATCTCTTGCATACCTGTCACTAATTGAATCAAAGACCCCTGATTAGCGGATGATTGAGCGAATCGTGCATGGTCTAGTTTTCGTCTGTATCGCATAAAAGATAATACCCAAGTAACATACAAGATATTTCCTAAAATAAACACGCCTAGTATAGCTAAATTATAATAAGCGAGTATAATAGCAAAAACAAAGAAGTTGAAAAAGGAAAACAAAGTTGTCAGTGTCGTCCCTGTCATAAAAGATTGTATACGACCATGGTCGCCGATACGTTGCATAATATCTCCTACATTCTTGGAATCGAAGAAACTAAGAGGGAGCTTCATCAATTTGGATAGAAAGTCAGAGATCAAGGCTATACTGATTCGCGTATTCATATGCAGGGTGATCCAGTTTTGGATAAAACCGACTGCCATCTGTGTAATAAAAAGAATAAGTTGAGCAATCAGAACCAGTGTTACAAAGCTGATGTTGTTATTACCAATTCCCTGATCGACTACCGATTGTGTCAGAAATGGAAATATCATTGACAATACGCTACCAATAAGCATTCCAACCACTAGTTGTGCAATCTGGCTCTTATAGGGGCGAAGATATCCCCAAAAGTAGGCTAAGTTCTTTTGTTGCTTCTCATCATCATCTTCTGTGCGGTAAAAGTCCGGTGTGGGAGCTAAGAGTAATGCCGTGCCTGTATCCTTATTGTTCTCCTTGCTGCTTATCCAACATTTTTCAAAGCCTTCTCTGTTCATGGAAAATTTTACTCCTCCAGGGTCAGCGATATCTATTTTGTATTCGGTTTCATTCTTTTTCCCAAAGAGAGATCGTTTTTTCTTGATATTATAGCATACTATAAAGTGGTTTTGATTCCAATGCAGAATACAAGGTAGAGAGACATCCTCAGCCAGCTGCTCGAAAGTAATTCTTACACCATTAGTGTGGAGACCTATACTTTCGGCAGCATCACTAATCCCCAGCATGGATACTCCTTCGCGAGTAATAAAGCTTTTCTCTCGAAGGGTTTGTAGGCTATAAGTTCGCCCATAGTATTTAGCTATCATACGGAGGCAGGTCGGGCCACAGTCCATAGAGTCTAGTTGTGTATAGTGGGGGAAGGTTTTATGCATTAGTTTTTACTATATATTTGTTTCTTGCTATTTCACTTGTATAATATCGTCTCATAAAATCATATAATACTAGTTCATGTACTCGATTTTTAGACATGAAAAGCCTGTTTAACATCATATGGATATAGCTTGTCATTAGGAACTCCTGAGATAGTATAACTTTTTCCTTTTTTTGTTTCAAAAGCAATAGGTTAACTATAGTTTTTAATTTATTTGATTTATCATTAATAGGCTTGTATAATCTTATAAAATTGCTATCTGATATTTTATCATTCAGTACAGATTCTATAATATTTTTATTATTCCTAAATTTATTATTAAACTG
>NZ_JAEPKU010000174.1 GCF_016652235.1 Dysgonomonas sp. Marseille-P4677 | reverse complement strand
GTATGATGCTCCATATCTCTCCCAGGACTTTACAGACCTACAGGGATACAGGAAGGATCAGCTTCAGCCGTATCAATCACAAGATTTATTACAGGGTTTCGGATATTGAGAAATTTCTTCAATCGGGTAAATAAACTGTTAAATAAGCAACTAAAAGATATAATTATAAAATAGTATGGAAGAGTTAATTACCAAACACAATAAAGACGTTATTGCATTCTTTGAAGGCTTAGAAGAGATTATCACCTGTATGGAAACAGCCTTCAGTGATACCAGCCCTTTGTTTAACGGTGAACGTTATTTAACAGACAGGGAGGTGTCAGCGTTACTGAAAGTCAGCCGCAGGACTTTGCAGGATTATAGAAGCCAGAGAGTAATTTCTTACATACAGTTGGGAGGTAAGACCCTGTACAGGGAATCGGATATTCAGAGGTTGTTGGAAGGAAATTACATCGAAGCCTTTCGCAAATAGAGCGTTAAAGGAAATTTCGCCAATCGTGTTTTATGCAGAGGAAGAGGAGAGCAGCTTTTGTTCCCCTCTTTTCTTTTTTTTTGCTTCCTGTTGACCCCAGATGTCTTTCTGTTCTATGCGTCGGATGCCGGCTTCGCATGCTATGTCCCTTTGGCCTGCCGAAGATGAAAAAAGCAAAGCGTCAAATTTTTAGAGGAAAATGCTATGCCGGAGTGATAACGGATGGCATGGTATTTCCCTCTAAACTCATAGAGCCTGAATTTGACCGCTTGGCTTATTCAATATATTTTTGCCAAAGGGATATGGAGCGAAGCATAATCCGCTTCATAAGCAGATCATAAAAAGGGAAACCGGAATTTGCTGTTTATCTTTTTATATAAAGATCAGAAGAATAAAGCATCCCCTCGTCTGTTATCTATTTATCTAACCCTTTGACACCGGTTTCAATATTTCAGGATTGCTAAATTTGTATTGATAAACTGGATTTACAAATACCTGCAATGTATTGTCATCTATGCTTTATTACTAATCCCAATATTTCTATATATCATTTATATATTATTTTCCTTCGCTCGATCAGCTTGTCCATATCCTGAGATATCTTCTGTTCCGTAATCTGTGCATAGCCCTGTGTGGTAGAAATATTGGCATGTCCCATCATCCTGGCAATACTCTCGATCGACAATCCTGCCGATATAGCCAGCGTTCCGAAGCTGTGGCGGCTTTGATGGTAGGAGAGATTCTCTTTCAATCCCATTGCTACTCCTATCTGATTTATATCGTACCAAATCTTATCCCTGACAGGTAAAGGAAATACAGGTTTATTTTCATCAGTGGTATTATAGAGGAAAAGTATCTGTCCGGCAATCGGGTGCAAAGGGATAAAAGCTTCTACCTTGGTTTTAACCCTTTGTTTTCGGATATAGAGCCTGCCCTCTGATGTCTTTCCGATATGCTTCGGATAAAGCCGCTGCATATCCACATAGGCAAGCCCTGTCAGCGATGAAAAGATAAATACCCGTCGAACAAGTTCCAGGCGTGGATCACTCATGGGTGTTTCCATGATACGCTTTAAATCGGATTTACTTATGTACCTGTGCCTGGCAGGCTCTTTCTTCTCATAGCTCACTTCTTCAAGCGGATTGCTTCTCAATACTTCCTGATCGACGGCAATGTAAATCAGGCGGTTCAGCCAGGTCAGGCATTTGTTGATATATCCCGGTTTTCTATTATGTACTGTTTTCAGATAAATTTTAAAGGATTCTCCCAGCTCTTCATGAATGTCAGCAAATGCAATATCCTTTATCCCTCTGTCGTAAAGGAACTCCTGTAAGTTTAGTTGTGAGAGTTTAGATTGGCGATAGGTCGAAGTCGAATTGATCTCTATGGAGCGAACCCGTAAGCGTTCCAACTCCACTTTGCCTGCTTCGAGCAGATAGGCAGGAACGGAATTTACACCGGTAATTGTATTTTTCAACAGTTCGCTGCTGATTACTCCCTGTTCTTTCAGTATATGCCGGTAGGTTTCTTCCAGGCGTTGACGAAAAGCAATCAGCTTGTTATTCTCCCTATCCGTCCTGATGATTCCTTTTTGGGCATTCCATTCGTCAGGCTTGCAATATATGCCTGTTGTAAGAACTGTTTGTTTCCCGTCAATGGAGATACGGCACAGGATAGCTGTTGTCCCATCTGCTTTGACTTTATTTTTGTTGATGTAAAATAATATTCTGAATGTACTGCGCATAGTTTTTTGTTTTATTTTTTGGATCGGTATATTGTTATTGTAATCATTAGAGGACCAGCTTTAAATCACTTGTTGCTTCAATCAGCTTATCCATATCCTCAAAGAGTTTCTTTGGAGTAACCCTCGCATAGATCTGGGTTGTTTGGATGTTGCTGTGACCGAGCATCCGGCTGATGGTTTCGATGGGTACACCTTCTTCGAGGGTAATCAGGCTGGCAAAGCTGTGGCGTCCTGAATGGTAGGTTACCGGCTCTTTGATATTTGCCATAACCCGTAAACCCTTCATGTTGGCTTTGACCATCTCGGCGGATTGCATCGGAAACAGGGTTTCCCGATTATCGTCCTTGTATTTTTCAATTAGTGCAATAGCTTCGGGCAGTAGTTTGACACGTGCCCGGTAGTCCGTCTTCTTTCTCCGGTATTTGAGCCACAAGCTGCCTTCTTCGTCTGTGAACAGGTTCTCTCCCGTTATGCGGACCACATCGGCATAGGATGTGCCTGTATAGCAGGCGAAGAGAAACAGGTCTCTGGTAAAAAGTGTAGACGGACGTATAGAGGGTATTTCCACGTCCCGTATTTTCTCGAAGCTCTCACGGCTAAGAGCTTTGGGAGCCGTTTCTTTTTGTTTGGGCAACTTGTAATGGGCAAAATGAAGCTTTTCGGAATAACCTTCTTTGAAAGCCAGCTTACAGATTTTCTTCAGGATAGCCAGATAATGACGGACGGTTTCCATGGCATAACCCAGTTCGCCCAAGACAAAATCCCGGTATTCCCGGATAAACTGTTCGTTGAGCCCGCCGAATGCGATGTCTCCGGCCTTGAATTTCTTTTTGATAAACTTACCGAGCGAGCGGTGGGTATATTTGTAGGTTGCCAAAGTCGTGGGTGCACAATCGATCCCGACACGGGCTTTTAGTCCCTCCATATGCCGGTCAAGAAGAGCCAGAAGGGTTACCTGCGTATCCATGCTTCCCTGATACAGGTTCTTGATGGCTTCCGCATCGAAAGGTTTCTTACGCTCCACAAGACTCTCGAATGCTGAATGAACTCCCAATAATACCTTGTCGATTTTTGCATTGGTTTCTACCGCTTCCCGGCTTTTACCGTCCAGGCGGCTTTCCCGGGGATTCCATAAAGAAGGGGTACAGGACAGCTTCGTGCTGAACTGAACCATTGAATTGTTCAGGGTGATGCGTCCCATGACGGGAGCCTTGCCTGATTTGTTCAGACCGCTTTTTTTAAGGTAAAGCAGGACCTTGAATTTTTCTTGTTTCATACGCTTATAATTTTGGGGGCTTTGCCTGAAGGCAAAGTTACCGGTTATACAAGCGCTCTTTGTTATGCAAAACAGTGTGGATCACCACATAAGAAACCGAATTGGAATGCTGCTTCCTGCACCGGGTTACCTCTTGTCATTCAGGTAACAACCCGGCTAACGGTTTGGTAACGCAAATACTGCAATAGTTCTCTCATCTTTGCTTTTTCGGCAAGAGGAAGAATGATGCATTTTAACTCATTATCAACAGAATAAGTTACAGCTTCGTCATTCTATTCGGAATCGCTTGGGAGGTTTTTACTCACGTGGCACGCCACTCGTTTGCAACTCTTTGTCTTACAGAGGGTGTTCCGATTGAAAGTGTGTCAAAAATGCTGGGGCATACAGATATTAAAACGACTCAGATATATGCACGGATTATAGATCAAAAGCTAAGTCATGATATGGATTTACTGGCTCAGAGGCTCAATAAGGCAAAAAAATAACTGGTTACGATGGCAGGACTTTTAATCCTGCCATTTTTAATATGTTACCTGAAACTTGTGTAAATAAAAAACCTCTTTTCTACAAAACAGCGCCTTACAAAACTACGGAGGCTTTCAATCATAGGAGAAATTTTAATAAATATCCTCTTCTTTGATATTTAATTTTGTTAGTTGCAACAGGTATTTGCAACAACTTATAATATTTGCTGATGGAATATTGGTATCATGAGCTTTAAACATATCCGGAGTCCAATATTCAATAGTCCATGATGCACCATCTGTCATAGGATAGTAACTTCTATTTGGCAATTCAGATAGCTTTATCGCATTAAATAAATTTTTGAATCTATCCCACTCGGATTTTGATATCTTTTTTGATTTTGATATTTTCAATTTCCCATAGTCATAGCCTCCTGCTCCATCTAATAGTTTCCAATGTAGTGTATAACTTTCATTTATCCTTTCCAACCGTAAGCAGATCGGATTATGAAATGTCCTTAACCACGTAAATCTAAAAACTTCTGAGTTACTGATATTTTTATTATTATACAGACATGGCTCATCTATATTTTGTAAGAAATAAGACAGACCTTTCGATGGGGACATTTCTAAATCAAACAAATAGTCTCGAGACAAATCGCTTTCCCAGCCTTCTTCAAGATTTATAAAATACCAAATAGGGAAATAGCAATCATTATCAATCGTTTGAGGGGACTTTACAACCCATTGCCTATTTTTATACTTTTCAATCTGCTGAATGGGAAAGAATACAATTTTCTCTAATTGCGAATTAATTCTTTTCAGATTATTTAAGTAGAATAAGGCTTTATCTTCTGCTTTAATAAACACTCGTTTACGGGCAGGGCGTAACGAAGATAAATTATTATTGCGATCCTCTTTTATTCCTATTCCCCATGATGGTTTAAAATAAGGTCTCAGGAAATCATTGTAGTATAATTCTGCAAGCATGTAATTAATTTCAAGATCCAAACTATCTGCCAAGTATCCTCGTTCCAAACATTTTACTTTCTCTTTCTCGTGATTTACCCCTCTAATAAAAGTAATATTCTCAGCTTTACGGATATAAGCTTTTGTTGAGTCCGGGAAATTTTTTATAAGTTTATTCAGAAAAATATTGACCGAATCTATATTTCTATCGTAGTAATATTGGCATATATAGCTAACTCCCTGAGAATCGAAAGGTGCTTTTATATGTAATTCCCGAGCCAGTGCTATTTTACCTCCGTCTTTTTCACCGGATTTATAATACGAAAGTTCGTACTTTAGCGAATCAATAGTTTGAGCATACATTACCGTAGATAATAAGCAAAAACAAATAAACAATACTCTTTTCATAACTATCTATTCTTCTTTTAATAATTCCCAATACAGATAATCCGCTATTTGATAAAGTGCATAGCTTTTATCTTTGAACTGCTTTTCAAAGACTTTTCCTTCACTTAAAGAATCAATAAGTTCACCGAGCTTTATGGAAACACACTTCGTCCTAAAATTCTTGTAAGTGATAATCCATGGAGAGTAATAATAGTTTGGTAGATAATTATCATTGCTAATAACAATAGTCTCATCATTAGACAAATTCAGACTTAATTTTATCCAGTCGGTAGTTGTACTCCAACCTCTAAAATGGAAATCAAATATCTTAGTCATTACAGAATCCGGTAGATTATTTATAGAATCAACAATATTCATGTAAAAACTATAATCGGTATCTTCTCCGGGAAAAGTTTTAAGGTCTATATAATCCCATCCTTCTTCTTTTTTATCTATCCTGCTTTGTATGTCCTTTTTATATTTTGTTATATCTTTTTGCTCCAGATTTAAGTCTTTTATTGAAATATATTGAGGTGCCAAATCATTTACCCGATTGAAAATATCATTGATAAGGGAACTACTCTTTTCAGGAAAGAGATTCAAAGAGGTATTTTTCCCATCCCTCACTTTTTTGTACATAGCACCAACCTTCTCATATTTTTCTGTCGCCATTTGATTATGAAAACACCCTTGACTTCCAGACTCTATAACGAAAGACTGAACTGTTACATGAGGATCGTTTATCAGTTTGAATGGTAATGAATATGGTTCTACAGTCTTATTGTTTAAGTCTATTATATAGTATACATCTAATTTTTTTGATGTTAACAATTTATTATCATACACAGATAGTCCCGTTAGTTCTTGATGTAAAACAAAGCTTCTGAACCATGATTTCTTCTGATTATCATATTGTAAAATGTCACGTCCTGAAATACCAATCTTTTCTCCTTTCCACAAAACAGTATTTTCAGGTTCGGGTATCTTTACATCTTGTGTAAAAATTCCATTTTGAATAAACTCTTTATCATTGATTTTATATAATGAATTATGATTTATGGCGAATAAACTATTATTCTTTACACATAAAGCATTGGGAAACTCTATTTTATTTTCAGATTTCCATTGTTCTACCAAGTTACTATCCAACAAGGAAACTGTTAAATCTTTGTTGACCACATAAATATTCCCTGATTCTGTAATTTCAAAATCTAAAGCATTTTTAATAGGTATCCAGTTAATAACATCTGTTTTAGAATAAAATACTTTTCCAAATTGCTTAACCAAATATTTGTCTTTAAGGACTCTTACTTTATTTATCCTTGGTTGATCATTTCTGTTTGTTGTTACCCATTTAACCTTTTTCTGATTTAGTGGGGTTTCTATCTTTTCCCAAGTCTTACAGTTGTCTTGTGTCTTATATAATACATTCCATGTTGAGCCAAATAAGCCATGTTGTCCATCAGGGGCAAAATGTACTGCAATAAATCTCAGATTTCCCATCTTCTCAACCTTATCAAATTCGTGCCACGTCTTACCATAGTCTTCTGTATAGTAAATTAATTGAGAAGATCCACTCATCCAAGCTTTGCCATCATTAGAAACATATGCACAATCAATCCAACTGCCTTTTCCAAACACAACTTTATCCCATCGCTGACCTCCATCTTCAGATCTGTAAACAAAATTATAGGGCATATCGTTTCCACTCATATGACCTGAAATCATTAATATATCTTCTGTAAAGACACTAATTCTTTCAAAAAGCTGACCTAATCCCATAGAATAAGGATCTAAGCTACCAAAAGAGCCTAAATGCCATAAACTATCAATATTGTTGGATTTATATATATTCCCTGCTTTTGTTGCAATCAAAATCCTTTCGGATGGACTAATGCCCACTTCTTCAAATCCTCCGTAGATAGGAAGTCTGGCTCTGTAGTCCTTCTGTCCAAATATTAGAACAGGAAATAATATAATTACGAGTAAAATATAGTTTTTCATAGAAGATATTTGTTTATTCTACTAATATAGAGAATCTTTCTTTTTGAGTTCCATAAATTAATGCTATAT
>NZ_JAEPKU010000173.1 GCF_016652235.1 Dysgonomonas sp. Marseille-P4677 | reverse complement strand
ATCTTGGAAATTATAATCAGAAAACTAAAAATTTCTTTATTACAATATAACAATCATCCGCAATGAAATATATAGACTTATTCAATCATCTTAAAAGGATAGAAAATTATACTGATAACGAGATAGATATAGATCAAAATCTTGTTATGAGAAATTATACATTTGAGTCTAATTATCGTTTTATTCTTCCCGGAGGTCTGGGTAATAATGATGATTATGAATATATCCCCAGCATTATTCAGGACTATGAGCCGGATGTTATACAACAAATGCTGAATAAGAAAGATGCCGAGATTCAGGAAAACATCAAGTTTCGTTATCATATGATTATGCCCAAAAAAGAAGAAAGAGCAAAAGGTATAATCTTTATGTTTCATGGATTTAATGAAAAGTATTGGAGTAAATACCTTCCTTGGGCAAAATACATTGCTGAAAAAACAGGTAAATCGATAGTAATGTTTCCCATTGCATTTCATATGAATAGAGCTCCTGCCGCATGGAGTAATTCCCGTGAAATGTATCATGTGAGCGAACAACGTAAATTACGACATCCTGACATCATTTGCTCAAGTCTGTCAAATGTGGCAATCAGCACTCGTCTGCATAATAAGCCTCAACGGTTTATATGGTCGGGACTACAGACTTATTATGATGTAGTGGACTTTGTTGAAGCATTTAAAGAAGGATCACATCCGGCAATAGATAAAGATGCCACCATCGATTTCTTCTCATATTCAATCGGTACATTCTTAGGTGAGATATTGATGATGAGCAATAAAGACGGACATTTCTCTAATTCCAAATATGCCACGTTCTGTGGTGGTGCAGTATTCAACAGACTATCACCTGTTTCAAAATTCATATTGGACAGCGAGGCCAATGTGAGTCTATATTCTTATGTGGTAGAACATTTGGAAAGTCATATGAAACGCGATGAAGTACTTCGTCACTATATGCATACACATCCCGAAGGAAATAATTTTAGAAGTATGCTTAACTACAAGACAATGACCTCTAAACGTGAAGAAACATTCAGAAATATGAGCGATCAGTTCTATGCTATCACATTGGCGAAAGACGAAGTTGTTCCTACATATGAAGTTATAAATACATTACAAGGTTCAAGCAGAAATATACCAATACAAGTGGAAACGCTGGACTATCCATACAAGTATATACATGAAGATCCATTCCCTGCATTACCTAAAATTGCGGATGAGGTAGACAAACAGTTCCGTATTACATTTGATAAAATTAGTAATTTCTTAAAATAAATAACTATGAATAAAAATTCTATTGTAATAATCGTAGCCGCTGTAACGGCTTTGTTATGTATAGGAAATGTAAATGCCCAAGAAAAAAAAGCTCTATTTAATGGAAAAGACCTTACAAATTGGAATTTTGTAATAGAAGGAAACAAAGTACCTGCAGAAGAAGTATACTCGGTTAAAGACGGAATAATCCATGTTACAGGCAATCCTCTTGGCTATATGTACACAAAAGAGAAGTATGGAAACTTTCATCTACAGACAGAATGGCGGTGGCCTTCCGGGGTGGAATCGAACAGTGGAATCTTTGTCCTTATAGAAGAACCCAACAATCCTTTTCCTAATGGAATAGAGTGTCAGTTGAAATCTGGCGATGCCGGAGATTTTGTTCTTTTGGGAGGCTCTGATCTAGCTGAGTTTAAAAGTATAGAAGGACAGCCACGCCCTAAATTCCCCGTAGTAAAAAAGGATAAAGGCTCAACTGAGAAAGTACCCGGAGAATGGAATAAAGCTGATATATACTGCCTTAATGGAGTAATTACGGTATATATAAATGGTATTTTCCAAAATAAAGGAACGAATAAAATAAAAGAAGGATATATCGGATTACAAAGTGAAGGCAAGGATATAGAATTTCGCAATGTAACCCTGACTCCTTTACCTTAATAATAATATCAGGCTTACTCAAATAAGTATTAGGCTTATTAGATAATAATACATTCATAATCCGGCAGAAAAAAGTTTTTTCTGCCGGATTATTTTTTTTATAAACTTACATTTTATAGATACTATTCATATTTATTAAAATAACAAGAAAAATATGCTTTACGACATATTTTAACAACCTTAATTTATGTGAATTTTTATTTACTTTCGCAAAAACAAAATTTCACATTATGAAAAAAACTGCTGTCCTTATTCTAATGCTTTTTTGCCTTTATTTTTTGCAAAATAGTCATTCTCAATCAAAATATGGAAATGCAACCATAGAAGAACTAAACATGACAACTTATCCAAAGGATACCACAGCAAATGCTGTCATGTTGTTAAAAAAAGGAGAAACTAGATTTGTATACAATGAACTATATGGATTTCAGTTTGAATATACATTACAGGTAAAAATTAAAATTTTAAAGACCGAGGGGCTCGATTGGTGTAATCAGGTAATAAGTTATTATCAGACAAATAACACATCTAAAGAAGAGATTAGAGGGCTTTCCGGAACAACTTACAATATAGAGGACGGTAAAATAGTAAAAACGAAGCTATCAAAAGAATTTATCTTTGATGAAGATGTAGATAACAAACTAAAAGTTAAGAAATTTACAATGCCTGCAGCAAAAATAGGATCTGTAATAGAATTCAAATATATGATTGTTTCCGACTTCTTTTACGAATTAAGAGATTTTACTTTTCAATCTTCTATACCTATTATTTACACATCATATGATATTAAAATACCAGAATACTTCAGATATAACACTAATTTTCAAGGATATGAACCTATAAAAACAAAGAAAGAACCGATAAACGAATCATTCAACATCCGATATAAAGATGATAATGGTAGGAGTCAGTCTACAACTCTTCGGTGTGTCGGCGACCGCTACTTTTCGGAGGGTATAGATGTGCCGGCTATTAAAGCTGAGTCGTACCTATGGACAGTAAATGATTATATATCAAAAGTATCTTTTGAACTGATGAGTATTCAGATGCCATACAGTAAAATAAATAACTACTCTACGACATGGCAGAATATAGATAAAGAACTCTTAGATTCCCGTTCATTTGGAGGTAATCTAAAAAAAGAGGACCTCTTTAAAAACGAAATATCGAAAACAGAAATAAATATCGATAGAGCTAAAGAGATACAAGATATGGTAAAAGGCAAAGTAAAATGGAATGATAAAACAGCTTTTTATCCGGATAATCTCAAGGATGCTTTAAAAAATGGAATTGGAAATAGTTCTGATGTTAATTTTCTTCTTATAAATGCATTACAGGCTGGTGGATTCGATGCCTTTCCGGTTATGCTTAGCACAAGGAGTAACGGACGTATACCGATTACACATCCTAGCGTGGCAGCTCTTAATTACGTTATAACAGGTATACGAATAGATACTGCTATGTACTTTACTGACGCCGCGGCCAAATATGGAGACTGGAATTTGTTGCCTGAAAAATGTATGGTTCCGCAAGCACGTATACTTAAGCAAAATACAACTGACTGGATAGATCTGACTAAGATATCCACAGGTTCCGTATTTATATCTGCTAATTACAAGATAGCCGATTCAAAATTAGAAGGGAAGGTTGTCGACACAAGAAAAGGCAATGCGGCTTATAATGCTAAAGTGAATTATTTTAATCATAAAGATCAGGCTGACTATATAGAATCGCTTAGTAAGAACCTCTCTTCTCAGATAGAAGATTTCAAGGTTACTAATCTGGAAAATACGAGTGAAGCTTTAAAAATGGAATACACCCAAACGGCCGATTTAAGCCTTGGAGATGATTTTATATACATTACTCCAATGGTGGATAAATTATACTCGGAAAATCCATTTAAAGAAGAAAAAAGAATATTTCCTGTTGAGTTTAATCACCTTCTTAACTATGTACAATTAGTCGACTTTGAAATACCTGAAGGCTATGAAGTTGATGAACTGCCTAAAACAGAAAGGTTTGTTTTAAACGATAATGATATTACACTTACATTCCGTGTTATTCACACTAATAATAGCATAAAATTGCATTATCAGTACCAACTAAGAAAAATCATGTTTTTACCAACTGAGTATGAATCTTTAAAAGACTTTTTCTCTAAAATAATCCTTAAAAACTCGGAACAAATTGTTCTAAAAAAGATTGCCTCTGCTGAATAATTAAACTTAAGAATATGTATAAATATTTAATTTGCTTCATATACCTGCTTGCATCAGTCGCATTATATGGAAATAGCCCAATACCAAATGCAGCTGACAGTCTGAAAGAGAACGCTGTAGCTATTGTCGAAAATTTTGAAGCCTCATTTATTCAGAGTGACTTGAATAATGCTACATATAAGGAAACGAAGGTCATTACGGTTTTAAACAAACAAGGAGATAGATATGCCAATTTTTATATAAATGGTGATAATTTCAGAGAATTAAAGGATTTCTCGGGCGTCATAAAAAATAGTTCGGGCACTGTAATAAAGAAGATAGGGAAAAAGGATCTGACCATTTCTTCAATATCTCAGCAAATGGCGACTGATATGTATTCTATTGTTTACGAATGTAAGGTTCCCACCTACCCATATACCATTGAATATTCTTACCAAGAGAAATGGAAGAATGGAATTATATTCTATCCTTCTTTCAGCCCAATCGAAGGTTATATGCAATCGGTTAAAAATGCAAGTTATACAATAGAGGTTCCTGCTAATATAAATTTACGCAGCAATATAAATTTCGATTGTAATTCGAAAGATGAAGTTGTTGGCAATAAACACATATATTCATTCTCTGCAAAAAACTTAAAAGCTATAAATTCCGAACCGTTATCACCTCCCTTTCGAGATCTATATCCGAGAGTTCTTATTGCTCCATCAAACTTTTGCTACGACTCTCAATGTGGAGACATGACAGATTGGAAGGGATATGGCATATGGCTGGCTAATTTGCTAAAGGGACGCGATATTTTACCGGAGGATGTATCAAACAACCTTAAAAACCTTGTAAAAGATGCGAAAAGCGATGAAGAAAAAGTAGAAATATTATATAAATACCTACAAAGCAATTCGAGATATGTAAGTATACAACTTGGTATTGGAGGATTTCAACCAATCCCGGCAGCTACTGTTATGAAAAGTGGATTTGGTGATTGTAAAGGCTTATCGAATGTTATGAAAGCTATGCTGAATACTGTTGGTATATCATCTAACTATTGCGAAATATATTCGGGAGAAAGAAAGCATTTTACGAAAGACTTTTCAAATATACAGGAAACGAATCATGCTATTCTTATGGTACCATTAAAGAATGACAGTCTGTGGTTGGAATGCACCTCTCAAACACTACCTTTTGGATACATACATAACAATATAGCCGGACATGATGTACTCGTTGTTACCGATAGTGGAGAGGGTAAACTTTGTCGCGTGCCAACCTACTCAGATGAACAAAACAAACAATTTTCAAATCTAATTATCAATATCTCGGAAGATGGCATCGCTAAAGGAAATATGGTATTTACCAACCATTTGCATAGCTATGCATCGAGTGTGCACTACATGACATCTAAAGATAGAACTGAAGTAATTGAGTATATAAACCAAAATATGAAATTACCTAAAATTCAAATAGATAACATTCAGGTAACAGAAAATAAAACAACCTCTCCATCGTGCTCCTTAAGCGCCGATTTCTCGGCTCAGGACTTTGTTAATAAAACTGGTACACGCCTATTCATACCGATATGTCCGTTAAATAAAGGGAGCTATAATATTTTCTCGTCGAATGTAAGGAACTTAGACATTCAGATTAATAATGGCTTTTCAGAATCAGACTCAATTACGATTAATATACCTAAATCATATACAGTAGAATCTTTGCCGAAAGATATATCTGTTAAAACTCCTTTCGGAATACTAAAAGCGCAAATAAAAATAGATGGCAATAAGATTGTATACACTCAGAATATAGATATATTTACAGGCAAATATAGTAAAGAAAACTATAATGAGATTAAGGCTTTCTTTGCGGAGATAAGCCAGGCTACGAAAAGAAAATTAGTTCTCAAGAAAATTTAGAACTGTGTAAACTGTAAATAATAACAATGTAAAAGAAAAAAGCTGATAGTAATTATCAGCTTTTTATTTTTTTCTCTATTTCCGCTATTTCTTCCCGGAAAGTTTTATCCACTTCCATCTGCTCTTTTACCGTTTTACAGGCGTGTAACACTGTAGCGTGATTTTTCTTTCCTATCAATGAGCCTATTTGTGCTAATGACATCTCCGTATAACTCTTAGACAAATACATTGTCACTTGTCTAGCTTGGACTATCTGACGCTTACGTGATGCTGAATGTATCAACTCACTCTTTATATTATAAAATTCACAGACAATAGCTTCGATTGAACTGATAGTTATTTTTTTCGCTTCTATCTTCTTTATCGCTTGGCTAATAACTCGTCTGGCCAGTGGTAGATCAATTTCTTTATTATAAACCAAAGAGTGGGCCATAATAGATACAATGATACCTTCCAAATCACGCGCATTGTCTGTTACATTCTCAGCAATATAGTCAACTACATCTTCTGGTATGGAAAGACCATCATGCAGTATTTTATTCTGGAGAATTCTCAATCTTAGAGTCTTATCAGGATGATCAACCTTTGTTGTCAATCCCCATCTAAATCTGGTTAGCAATCGTTCTTCAACACCCTGCAACTCTGAAGGAGCCTTATCCGATGTTAAAATCAACTGCTTATTATTCTGATGCAGATGGTTAAAAATATGAAATAATGTATTCTGAGTTTTCTCTATTCCAGCCAACTCATGTATATCATCTATTATAAGGACATCAATACCTTGATAGAAATTTATAAAATCGTTGGTTGTATTGTAACGTCCTGCATCTGCATATTGTATTTTAAACAAATGTGCAGAAACATACAGTACTCGTTTTTCAGGATACAGTTCCTTTATTCGCATACCAATTGCATGGCAAAGGTGCGTTTTACCTACTCCAGAGGTACCATGAACAAATAGAGGATTAAACGCTGTCTTCCCCGGATTTTTCGTAATAGTCTCCCCTGCTGTACGAGCTAGTTTATTACTCTCTCCCTCAAAAAAATTGTCGAAAGTATATTTCGGATTCAGCTGCGAATCAAAGTCATCAGCTACTACCTTTTGAAAAGGATTAGGAATCTTATTAGTGTTTACATTTTTCGCTATAATCTTATCGGCAGGAAAAGCTTTCGCATCACCTCTATAATCGACTACTGTATTAGTCGTGTTCTCCATTAAGATCCGATACTGCAAGATAGTGTCTCTACCTATTTCCCGATGTAATGTTGTCTTTAATAAGTCTACAAATTTATCTTCCAAATACTCATAAAAGAATTGGCTCGGCACTTGTATTGTAAACACCTTATTTTCATAAGAAAGTGGAACAATAGGCAAAAACCATGTTTTAAAAGCGGCATCAGGAATATTATCCTGAATAACTTTTAGACAATTAGCCCATAGATTTATAGTTGAAGAC
>NZ_JAEPKU010000017.1 GCF_016652235.1 Dysgonomonas sp. Marseille-P4677 | reverse complement strand
ATCTATTCCTGTAAAACGAATAAAATCTATACTTTTGTATCCTTAAAATATAAACTAAAAAAGATATGATGGAACTTAAAATTGTTGCTGTAATTGTAGTAAAAGCTGCATATCAAGAAGAGTTGGAAAAGGTTTTCCATACTGTAGTAAATGAAACGCGCAAAGAGGATGGAAATGTCTCCTATGAGTTACATCAAGATATTAAGAACCCATTAAAATATACCATATTAGAAGTATGGAAATCGCAGAGTGCTATTGATGAGCATAACGAAAGCACTCATTTCAAAGCTTTTGTGGCAGCAGTACAAGGAAAAATAGACAGTCTGACTGTAGATGTAATAAAAAAAATATACTAAAATATTATCTCGAAATCTATTTAATTGAAACGATTAAATTCGAAATCCAAAACTAAGGAACATGTATAGAAATCATACTTGCGGAGAATTAACTCTGGCAAATGTAAATGAAGAGGTTATTCTCGCCGGCTGGGTACAAAAAGTGCGTAAATTGGGAGGAGGGATGACATTTGTCGACCTACGAGACCGATATGGTATTACTCAGTTAGCATTTAGTAAAGACGTTAATTCAGATCTTTATGAACAAGCAAACAAACTAGGAAGAGAATATGTATTGCAGGTAACAGGTATAGTACAAGAACGTTCGAGTAAAAACTTGAATATATCGACCGGAGAAATAGAAATAATCGTAAATAAACTGATTATTCTCAACACATCGGAAGTACCTCCGTTTACAATAGAAGACGAAACCGATGGTGGGGACGATCTTCGCATGAAATACCGTTATTTAGATTTACGCCGTACTCCCGTCCGCAAGAATCTGGAACTAAGACATAAGATAGCTTTCGAGACTCGACGTTACCTTGATGAACGTCAATTTTTGGAAGTAGAGACTCCTATTCTAGTAGGCTCTACGCCCGAAGGTGCTCGAGACTTTGTTGTGCCATCTCGTATGAATCCGGGTGAATTTTATGCCCTACCTCAATCACCTCAATTGTTCAAACAGTTATTGATGGTATCTGGTTTTGACCGCTATTTCCAAATAGTCAAATGCTTCCGCGATGAGGATCTGCGTGCCGACCGTCAGCCTGAATTTACGCAAATAGATTGCGAAATGTCTTATGTAAATCAGGAAGATGTACTAAATATGTTTGAAGGATTAACGAAACATCTTTTCAAAAAAGTAAAAAACATCGACATTCCCGATTTCCCACGTATGACGTATGCTCATGCTATGAAATATTATGGATCGGATAAGCCTGATACACGTTTCGAAATGGAGTTTGTAGAAATCAAAGATCTAACGACAGGAAAGGATTTCGTTGTATTTGATTCATCCGAATACGTCGGAGCGATTTGTGCAAAAGGAGCCGCCTCATATACACGTAAGCAACTGGACGCTTTGACTGATTACGTAAAACGCCCGCAGATAGGAGCTAAAGGCTTGGTATATGTCCGTTATGAAGCAGACGGCACATTAAAATCATCAGTAGACAAATTCTATACCCCTGAAGATTTGAAAAAATGGGCTGAACGCTGTCTAGCGCAACCAGGTGACCTTATCCTTATTATATGTGGAGAAACTGAGAAAGCACAAAAACAGCTTTGTGAACTTCGGCTCGAAGTTGGAGAGCAACTTGGTTTACGAGATAAGAATAAGTTCAATTGCTTGTGGGTTATCGACTTTCCTTTATTAGAAAAAGATGAAGAACTTGGTCGTTATTTTGCGAAACACCACCCTTTTACCAGTCCCAAGGAAGAAGACATTCCACTCTTGGATTCCGACCCAAGTGCTGTGCGGGCTAATGCTTACGATATGGTGATTAATGGCGTAGAAGTTGGAGGTGGCTCTATTCGTATCCACAATAGCCAACTACAAAATAAAATGTTCCATGTGCTTGGTTTTACTGAAGAGAGAGCACAGGCTCAATTCGGCTTCCTTATGAACGCCTTTAAATATGGAGCTCCTCCACATGCAGGATTAGCGTTCGGGCTTGACCGCCTTGTATCTCTATTTGCCGGACTAGATAGTATCCGCGACTGTATAGCATTCCCTAAGAATAATTCGGGGCGTGACGTTATGGTAGATGCTCCGTCAACGATCGATCAAGAACAATTGGACGAGTTACATTTAAAAATTGAAGTAAAGGAATAACTATATAGTATCCAATGATCTAAAACGTCTTGGCTGATAGATGAGCTAAGGCGTTTTTATATTTAAACATAGATATCCAGAGATATAATCATAGATATAGAAACCTTACTAAAGATCCTTTTTACCTAAATCCCATCATAAAAATAGGGTTACTAAAAGCAACCCTACTCTATTTACTGTATTACTTATACAAATTGAATTACATTTTATATTCCTGCCAGCTCTTAATTGGAATATCTGTTTCCTTCATCTCGCAGAATGCCTGTATAAAAGCACTAGCCAAGCGAGCATTAGTAATCAACGGAATATTATGATCAATAGCACCACGACGTATTTTATAGCCATTTGTAAGCTCTCGACGTGTATGATTCTTAGGAATATTTACTATCAGATCAAACTTATGCTTAGACATCATGTCCATTACATTATGCTCTTTTTCTTCATCTGGCCAACTTACCGTTGTAGCCTCAACCCCATTATCCGCTAAGAATTGCTTCGTTCCGGCTGTTGCATATATATCGTAATTATTCTCCTGCAACATCTTACAAGCATCCAGCATATCAACTTTAGACCTACTATCCCCGGATGAAACCATCACACTTTTCTTAGGTATATTGTAGCCAACAGAGATCATTGAAACAAGCAATGCCTCACTGAAGTCATCACCCAAACAACCAACCTCACCTGTTGATGACATATCTACTCCAAGAACAGGGTCGGTATTATGTAAGCGTGAGAACGAGAACTGAGAAGCTTTTACCCCGATCCAATCTATATCGAAGTTGGAATCGTCCGGTTTTACATAATCAGCATCAAGCATAATACGTGTAGCTGTTTCTATGAAATTACGTTTCAACACCTTAGAAACAAAAGGAAAACTGCGTGAAGCGCGAAGATTACACTCTATTACCTTTACATCATTGTTTTTTGCTAAGAACTGTATATTAAACGGACCGCTTATATTAAGTTCCTTTGCAATCTTGCGGCTTATCCTTTTTATACGGCGTGCTGTTTCAAAGTATATTTTTTGAGCTGGGAAAACTAATGTAGCATCTCCTGAGTGTACTCCGGCAAACTCAACATGTTCCGAAATAGCGTATTCAACCACCTCTCCATTTTTTGCCACAGCATCAAACTCAATCTCTTTTGCATTTTGAAGAAACTGAGATACAACAACAGGATACTCTTTTGATACCTTAGCTGCAAGTTTTAGGAATGTTTCTAACTCTTCTGTATCATGACAAACATTCATTGCAGCTCCAGAAAGGACATATGAAGGACGTACAAGAACCGGAAAACCAACCTTTTTTACAAATTCATAAATATCATCCATAGACGATAATTCTTTCCATGCGGGTTGGTCTATTTCCAATTGATCTAACATACTTGAGAACTTATGACGATTCTCAGCCCTGTCGATAGATAGGGGCGATGTACCCAAGATTGGAACATCTTGACGATGTAATCTGATAGCCAAATTATTAGGAATCTGACCGCCCATCGACACAATTACTCCTTTAGGCATCTCTAAATCTAATACGTCAAGTACACGCTCGAAGGATAGCTCATCGAAATAAAGACGATCGCACATATCATAATCAGTAGAAACTGTCTCAGGGTTATAGTTTATCATAATAGACTTATAACCCAATTTACGCGCTGTTTGAACTGCATTTACCGAACACCAGTCAAACTCAACAGAACTACCTATACGGTATGCTCCGGAGCCAAGGACAACTACTGATTTATCATTTTTAAAATATGGAACATCGTTTTCTGAACCATCATATGTCATATAAAGATAATTGGTCAGATCCGGGTGTTCCGAAGCTATTGTATTAATTCGCTTGACAGACGGTAATACATTCATTTTCTTACGAATAGAACGAACCTTTAATGATTCTTTCTCCAAGTTTCCTTCGGGATTTTCTACAAAACGAGCAATCTGGAAGTCGGAAAAACCTAAATGTTTAGCTTTAAGCAGCACATCGGCAGGAATTTCTTCTATTTTGCTATACTCCTGTAAAACGAGCGAGTAATCGTATATATTTTTTAGTTTACTTAAAAACCAAGGATCAATCTTTGTTAGGTTATGTATCTTATCGATGGTATACCCTTTTTCAAAAGCGCGAGCAATAGCAAATATTCGAAGATCGGTAGGATTAGATAATTCTTCATCCAGATTATTGAATTCAAGTTCCCTATTACCAACAAAACCGTGCATACCTTGTCCTATCATACGAAGACCTTTCTGAATAATTTCTTCAAAGGTTTTTCCTATAGACATGATTTCACCGACGGATTTCATACTAGAACCAATCTGACGTGAAACCCCTACAAATTTACTTAAATCCCAACGAGGTATTTTACATATAGAGTAATCTAACTTAGGCGCAACATAGGCAGAATTAACTGTACCCATTTCTCCAATCTGATCTAATGTATAACCTAAAGCCAGTTTTGCTGCAACAAAGGCCAATGGATACCCTGTAGCTTTAGAAGCTAAAGCTGATGATCGGCTCAAGCGAGCATTTACTTCTATAACACGATAATCATCTGTTTCTGAATTAAACGCATATTGTATATTACATTCTCCAACAATACCTATATGACGAATTGCCTTTTTCGACAACTCCTGAAGCATTGTCAATTCTATTTCATCTAATGAGCAAGTAGGTGCAACCACAATACTTTCTCCTGTATGAATACCGAGCGGATCAAAATTCTCCATGCTGGCGACAGTAAAGCAATGATCGTTTTTATCTCTAATCACCTCGAACTCAATTTCCTTCCAACCCTTCAATGATTCTTCCACCAAGATTTGTTTGGAATAAGCAAATGAACTTTCACATAGGATCTTAAAATCTTCCAAGTTATCACTGATACCACTACCTAGTCCGCCCAGAGCGTAGGCCGAACGTACCATTACAGGAAAGCCAATCTTATTTGCGGCAGCAATAGCATCATCCATTGTTTCTACAGCTTGACTTACAGGGGTTTTCATTCCTATTTCGTCTAGCTTTTTCACAAACAGGTCACGATCTTCTGTAGCCATAATAGCTTCTACAGATGTACCTAACACCTCAACGCCATATTTCTGCAATGTACCATTCAGATATAGTTCTGTACCACAGTTTAAAGCTGTTTGCCCTCCAAAAGCGAGTAAAATACCATCTACTTTTTCTTTCTTAATTATTTCTTCTACAAAATATGGAGTAACGGGTAGGAAATAAACCCTATCGGCTATACCTTCCGATGTCTGGATGGTAGCAATATTAGGATTTATCAATACTGTAAAGATCCCCTCTTCTTTTAGGGCTTTTAAGGCTTGAGACCCGGAGTAGTCAAACTCTCCGGCCTGACCGATTTTTAACGCTCCCGAACCAAGAACAATAACTTTCTTAATTTTCTGGTGAATCGACATGATTTATAGTTTATTATAATAGATTGCTCAAGAATTATACAAAATTATACAAAGATAGGGCATTTTTCAATAATACAGATATTTAAGTTTGGCTTTCTCCGTCAGAATAGATTTACTCGTCAAAAGGTTACAAAAGTTACACATTTTTATTTTTTTTCGTATGTAACTTTTTCTTGTGCCCTGATATGAATGAATCAACTATTATAATTTATAGATAAAGATTATTTTGATTAATTCATTATTCCTCTAACAATAGTTCCGGGCGATATTCGAAGTGCATTGTATCGTAATGATACCACTTGCCACCCCAAATAAAACCATATCTTTCAAATATATCTACAATCTGCTGAGGTATTCGATTCTTATATCTTAGATCAGCATTTTCTGATGTGCAGCGGCAATCCCACTGCCAATAATCAGAGTACTTAATATTCAAATCGATCGCAATCCCAAAGCTATGAGAACTCATCCTATTTGCACCTCGCACTTTTCGCCAATTGAAAGTACCTGCACTGTGTAAATATTCTTTAAGTTCGGGATGCTTATCTAATTCATCCGATATCTTCTTTAGTTGTTTATCTATTCCATTTATAGTCGTAACCTTAAGCTTTTGGTTGACTAGTTTAGAACACCAAGTAATAGTAACAAGATTACTCTGCACCTCAGTAGAAGAAGAGCCATACATTTTCTTCATTAATTCCTCATTGCGAATACGTCCCGGATCATAGTTTTTAGAAATCCGATCCACTTTCCCCTTTAAATATGGATAGACAAAAATATCACCCATATGAGAACTATTCATTAGCTCTGCATGTGATTTATTACCACCTTCTTTGTAAGTTATCTTACATCCATCCGACATTATAATTGCGTCACCATCATAACTAATAATCTGTGTCGGATAAGCCAATAGTAACTTTTGTACTCCTTGGGGATACTTTGAAGTATCCTGTGCCAAAGAAAGTTCAGCATATATATTGGCCAGAAGAATAAATAGGCAAACTACTCTAATCATCATCAGTCATATTATAAAAAGTAAAAAGGATATAACCCAGTCCATTAGGTTATATCCTTTCCTTATATTGAAGAATATATTATTTACGTATTACTTCACCTTTTATATTCAATCGGTAAATTGAATCAGGCACATTCGAAAAGACAGTAATATCTTTATTAAATGTCCCCGGACGTCCTACAGTCGAGTAAGTTACTTTGATTTTACCAGTCTTTCCCGGCAATACCGGTTCATTAGTATAATCTGGAGTAGTACATCCACAACTTGCCTGCACTCTCTGAATTAGAAACGGAGCCGTACCTATATTCTTGAATATAAATTCGCAACTTACCGTTCCTGCATTTTCTGCTATTTTACCAAAATCATGAACTGAATTCTCAAATGTTACTTTGGGAGCTTTTTTACCTTCTTGTGCTGTAATAAAGCTTGTTGATAATATTAGTGCAAATAGTATTAATCCAATCTTTTTCATACCTATTAATTCTACTATTTTAAAAAATAATTTAATGTAGTTCCTACTTAATTTGTGATAATTAGTTCACAAATATAATAATAATATCAACTACATGTTTAACTTTTTACAATATTTTATTATTACCAGCGATCCGGATGCCTATAATATTTAGGTATATAAAACTTCGTTTTGTTTGTTTTCAGGGGAGGAGGAGGTATACATTGTAAATCTTCAAATACATAATCCTCAAAGTTCAATAACCGAAGCATTACCGAATCTTGATTCAACTCTAAGTGCTTTAATTTATAAAAAACCGAATCACAAAACAGCTGGTTCTTTATTTTTCGAAGATTTCCATGTGAACATGCTCCAAAACCAACCCTTATAAAATGATCAGGTTCCTTTTCAAAAAGGAATACGTAAGAATAATCATCATAAATACGTACTTGATCATCTATAAAAAGAGTATCGGACGGATAAGTATTCACCATATCGATAATCTCTTGCTTCAATACATCTGAAATATCTATTTTACCTGAATAATAAGGCTTCTTACTTGAAAACCTCTTAGTCATTTTGACATTAAATTCTTTATCTATTTCTGCTAGTCCCCGAACACTCATATACAAAGAATCTCCTTCATCTTCAAAATCCGGAAGCCAACCATTTACTTCAACCATATATATGTTCTCAATAGGTAACAACATACGGTTTTCTTGTTTTCCACAACTTACAAAAACCAATATAATAAAGAATGTGATCGTGAATCTTTTGACTTTCATATTTTAATTATAAATCCATAGTAATACCGGCTTCTTTGTTTCCCTCAACATCACATCTATCTTACGCATTATATTGTCATTAATAACAGGACATCCTTGACTCCATCCTAAAGGAAGATGGTTCGGATATATTTCGCTCTCAGATATAGGTGTATGTGAATGCAATACCACCCAACGTTTGAAAGCATTGCTGTTTGTCTTATCCAAACCGTGTAATTTATAGTGTACATTAATCCCCCAATTACTATATGAGTGCGCTCCGGTTTTATATTTTCCTAAAGACGAACAATAACTACCCTCAACATTGCTAAATATTGGCTTAGACTGTGTACTCTTCTGCCCATAACCATGACAGCAAAGGCTAGAATATTTTATTGTATCTTTTTTAAAATCCCAGACAAAAAAACGCTTCTTTCCTGAATGTATACTAAAATCTATAAGACAACAATATTGGGTATTGAGACCTTTTGCTTTGCAATAAGCCAAGGCTGAGTCGGCTTTAGTTTTTAGACGAGAAAAAGCCGAGCGATTTTCAGCATCTATCTTTTCCTGCGCTCTCACTCTTTCGTTTTCAATCTTTTCGACTTGTTCTTTCTTTCTGCTGTCAGACTTGTATCTCACAAAAGATACAAGTCCGGCAAATAAGATTATGGCTAATATAATAGGCCCGTACGTTTTCATTTGTTGGTAGTTTAGTTGCTAAAGGTCGTAAGGATAATATATCCTAAAATTATGTTTGTTTACTTATCTTTTACTGTTACTTTAATACCTTGTGTATGTGATATAAATTCAGGTGCATACATGCATTGAATTGTTGTTATACCATTTGCATACTCGCCACTTCGGTTCACATATACAGGATACTCCAGTACATAAGTCCCTTTTGGTAAATGGTCGAAGTAGAAGTTGGTAGAAGCATCTTTCACCATTTGATAATATATCAGACCATTAGAGATTGTTTGCTGCGGCTCAAAACAAGGAGCACGCATATCTTTCAACTGAACAAAATCCATATCTCTGTCGATACGCACTGTTAAGCGAACAATTACTTTATCTCCTACTATCAACGGATTATTTTCTGCAATCTGAACCAAGCCTTTACCCGTTACAGATACATTTTCTTTGAACAGCTGTTTATCAACATTCAGATCACCTTTCTGAACTGTAATTTTATCAAGGTTTTCGTAATACTGCCAGTACATAGCGCCATAAGCAGGTTGAGAAATAGGAGTTGTAATTTCAACTTTACCCATATTATTTTTAATTTCCGATTTGTCCCATGTTTGCTTTATATAGCCAGTTCCCAGTTCTTTATTTTCCGGTTCAATTTTGGTATTTCCTACTTTAATGGTTACGGAGCTAGATTCATTGATAAACCAATTTGTACCTGAACTTAATAATGCATTGATAGCATCAATAGATGCATGAGTCGATTCCCATACTTGAGTCCGTTTCTGATTTATCAACCATTTTTTCATCAAATCCATTTCTTCAGTAGTAGCTCCATTTTGCTCCAAAGCATCCATTAAGAAAGTATGAACCGATATTGCTGACATCGACATAAATACATGACTACGATTGTTAGGCCAATACATACCCAGTTTCGTATCTTTTAGAGCATACTCTTTTATAGACTTTACAATTTTGTTTGCCAAGTCTTTTTCTCCATTTTGTTTCAGTACAAGGGATAATATGGAACGTTCATACAAATTAAGTTTAGTCCAGTTCTTACTAGCGACATTTGTATAAAAGCGTTCTGCAGCACGAGCCTCTTGGCTAATAGGAATATCACGATAGAATGAGCGAATGTAAGCAAATTCAAGCTGATTAGTAGAAATGGAGGTAATCTTTTCCCATTCTTTATTATGCTTTTTCAGATTCTCAAAGTCTTTGACAATCTGATTGTCTACATATTTCAAGGCTTTCATCTGCATTTCTTTTACCTCCTGAGGATATTCTACCCGACCTACTTCTTGCAATTTGGCATAGCCATAAAGAATATACTGTGATATAGAACGACTCGGATACAATCCTTTATACCATGACCAACCACCTTCGTTGTTCATCAATTCAGCTAATTTTCTGGTTGCTGCATCTGTTAATTGTTTAGTATTATTCAAATCGAATAGAAGAGACAGGCGTTGCATCTGTTCCGTTTCGTTCTTCGCATCCAATACCCAAGGCGTTTCTTCCAACAGAACAGCTTTCAATTCTTCGTCTTTTTGCAGTTTAGAGATCAATGTTTGTTTATCTCCACCTTGTTTCAACCAAGATTGTATCGTTGCTGCTACTTTTGGATATTGACGAACGATAGACGCCCCCAATGTATTTACATAATAACTGGCAAACCAATTAACAGCATTTTCATTCGATGGGTTACTCATTGTAGGTAAAGCCTGTATAGCATACCATGCAGGATTTGAAGCATATTCCAAAGTTAGGCGATAGTAACTTGCTGAATTTGAATTATTGCTATATAACTTATCAAATGTAAATGAGCTGGTGCCTTGTTTTGTCACATCTATTGTCATACTTTCTGTAACTAGCATGCGATTGGACAATACAGCTAATACATGCTGTTCTCCATCACTGAATGATCCATTTTGAGCTACAATACGACAGCCTATTAGTTCAATATCACTCGGAACATTAAATATCCAGCTTGCAGAAGTCGAAGCATCTTTTTCCAACGAGAATGATTGTTGTTGGTCAGGTACATTTAAATCGACAACTTTATCTGTCATAGGATCGAAAAACTCAATATGTACGTTACCTGATATCGCTTTATCCGATAGATTCGATATCTTAGTAGAGATACTCGTCTTATCTCCTTGACGTATAAATCGTGGCATATTAGGCGTCACCATCAATTCTTTACGGGTAACTACCATCTGCTCCAATACTCCAACCCGTGCATCCCTATCATGCGCCAGAGCCCTGAACCGCCAAGTAGTATTGCTTTCGGGCACAGTAAATGATATTTGCACTTCACCCTTTTCATTCGTTCTTAACTGAGGATAGAAGAAAGCTGTTTCATTAAAATTTTGACGAAGTTGAGGCACATCCGATGAACCTCCTCGATCCATCTTTCCAATGATACCGGTTTGCCCCCATTCCGATCTGAACTCTACCTGATCACTAGCTGTAGCAACCAATGCCGATTCTTCGACAGCGACAGCAGATTCTTGTTTCAATGTTCGAGTTCCTCTAATATTAAATTGTCCGATTCCGTTAGATCCGTATAACCTTGGCGCAGGTGCCATATCCAAGAGGCCTAATAAACCTCCTGAAGATTGATTGATATATCCAAACCAGTTGATTATATCGAACGTCCTAACAG
Source organism: Dysgonomonas sp. Marseille-P4677 (assembly GCF_016652235.1). Classification (GTDB taxonomy): domain Bacteria; phylum Bacteroidota; class Bacteroidia; order Bacteroidales; family Dysgonomonadaceae; genus Dysgonomonas. Next base: position 36,999 of record NZ_JAEPKU010000017.1, on the reverse strand, counting down.
GAATAGTATCTTCACTTATATTATAATCCAAATCAAGCCATTTATCATTGTTATACCAGGGGAAATGGTAATTTATCGGGTAAATATATTCTTTATATACCTGCGGACGATTGAGCGACCATGCCGTATATGAATATAACTTATCGAGAGAACTATCATACATCGAAGCTAATAACTCGGCTAGTATAGGCTTTTCAGTTGAGTCTTTTACACTTACAGTCCAAGTTTCAGCTTGTCCAGGGCGAAGCTTATCTCGAAATACTTCCAGTTTTAGATTAAGTTTAGTATCCGTCTTTTCTATTTCTTTTTGTAAAAAGATACTTTCATTATATAATTCACCCTCTTTCACTGATGTTAACGTCATCGATATTTCATCTCCGTACTCAGCTTTATAAGGAATCGTAAATGTATGATTAGTGTTGCTTAGTTTTTGAAAACGACGTTCAAATATCTGTTTATTATTAGACAGTTGATACAGCACATATGTTTCTTTATCTGTGGTTCCGAATATAACTTCCACAGGTTTATTATCTTTCCCAAAAGTAGTATTCTTCTGCACCAACCATTTACTAGTCTTTATTGGAGGTCTTTTATCGGCATAAGAAAAGACAATGAAATTTTTCTTTTCTATTATTTCATTATTCTTACTATCAAGAGCAACGACCTGTAACTGATATTTCCCCGAAATTAATGTTTTAAACCTAGTCTTTAATTCTAGTTGTGCTCCTGTTTTAAATGAACCATCTAGCACTTTATTTTGTATAGAATCATTATCGTCCAATTTATACAGAACGTAGGTTCCCGATGTCTCTATTTCCTGAGCCTGTAAATTACGGGCTTCTATATTCAGATTATAATCGCTTGCTTTTTCTATTCGATCGGGTATATCTATATTTATTACCATAGATACATTACCAACAGTGAGTGTATAGGTATTCGACTGCGTTTCCCCATTTATATCGGTTACAGTAGCAGTTACACTAAAAGTAAAAACTTGTTTATCTGCTTTTCTTAGCAACAACGAATTTCCATCTCCTGCTTCGGGAGTAAATACTATTTCAAATGAGCCGTCATCGTTTGTCTTTACTATTCCATCAGCAAAATGAGATTTATTTCCTGAGCGCCAATACCAAAAATTAAATTGCTCACGACTGATAGTATATTTTACATCTGCACCTTGTAGACTTATTCCAGAGAAGTTCTTTGCATAACCTTTCAGTTTTACCTCCTCTCCGAATGTATATGTTTTATCCACTTTATCGAATGTTACTTCAAATGTAGGGCGTTTATATTCTTCTACATTGAAATAGGCTGCTCCCTGTCCTACTTGAATACGATATGAACCTAACAGACCAGATTGAGGTAGAATAAACTCTCCGGATACTGATCCAAACTCGTTCGTTATAATATTCTTTTCAGAAACCACTTCGTTATTGGCATTGTGTAGCTTTACTAAATATGCCTTATTCGGTGTTATCTTAGAATCGCTATCCAATACTATAGCCTTGAAATAAGCAGTTTGTCCGGGACGGTAAATTCCCCTGTCAGTAAATACACTTACTACATCTTGTTTTACCCCTTCTATATTAGTTCGGTTCCACTTATAATTATTACTATAAAGTGTCTCCGGCTTTAAACAAGAGTCTGATCCAAGTTGTACTGTATATGTTGCTGCATTATAATTATTCTTTACATTATCCGTCCTGTTATCTTTAAAGATGGCAAGTCCCATCTCATTTGTTTTGATATTTTTAAGCAATAGTTTCTTCCCATCATCATCTTGATTATACGAGTATACCTTAATCAATGCATCTTTTACCGGTTTACCGGAAATACGGTCAACTACAAATATTTCATACTCATCCTGTGCACTGTTACGAGAATAAGATATCAAACTGGACACTATAAAACTGAATTTCTTATTATCTGTGGAATTAGAATAATCACTTTTATCTACTGGCTTTTCTAAAACATCCTTAGCTAAAAAAGTAAAGCAATACTCACCAACAGGTAAAGCACCTAGCGATAGAAATAATGTATCGGGTTGATATGTTGTCTGCGATACAAGATTTAATGGATAATCTTTCAGAAGGTCGTATTTTCCGTTTTCGACTTTATAAAGATTAAATTTAGGTTGATCTTTTAAAGCCTGTACATTCTTATGATGGAGACTTATTTTTATCGGTTTCTGAGGGTATTGAAGAGCATCACCTTTTATAATAATTATCGGACTCTCCAACTCGGTTAGTTTAGCTTTTAATAAACTAGCTCCGTATGAATCGGGATACATGCTGATTCCTTTATTCAACCAACTGTATATGTCTTTGTTTACATTACCCGCCTTTTTATCTGTGTAGTTGTACGAATCTGTAATTTTGTTTATTATCTCAGTGGAGGTTTCATTGTTTTCATGTCTTTTAGCCAAAGCTATATATGTGTCAAGAACCTTTTCTTGAGAAAAAGAGTGTGAATATTGTCTTAGATAATCTATTTTATCCAATTCGGTTAATATGATAGTAGATATTAAATTTCTGTTTAATAAATCTTTCAGGTATTGTTGATAAAATTGCAATACTATTTGACTATTGTCTGTACCCGTCTTTATATCTAATCCTATATACTGATCGGCAGAAGATATTAACTGATCAATACTTACCCCAATAGAAAGAAGATCAAAATCTGTATTACTAACATCTTTCAAGCTCTTTGCCACTTGTATAGCACGTGATATCAGAAAATCATATAGTGTTGGATAATATTTCTGTCCGTCTGTACCTAAAAGTATTATATCATCATATTCCTTGGTAGTATGTATCTTTAGTAAAGAAGCGTCACTTATCGACAAATTAAGACTTTCTGTAATCTTATCTGCAAATATATTACGACTCCATTCTTTCATATCTAAAGGAATCACGTCCGTCAAATTACTTCTTTGATTTATTTGCCATTGATTTTCAAAATAATAATTAGAGTATAGTTCGGCAAGCATAGAATACAACAATGCCTTTTCCTCAATTTTACTAGTTTGAGTTACTAAAGATAAAAGATCGGCAAATATCTGCTCATTATTCTGGTTATCAATAATCTTTTTATATTTATTCTTATATATAAGGGACTTGATAACTTGTGTCGTATTTTTATCAGCAATCGATTTTTGGAGAATATCTTCAACAATCCCGATTGCTGATTGAGGAAGATCTTGCTCTTCTGTTTCTAAGACCTTTTTCCAGTCACTTTCATATTTATTATTTGAAACCTGTCCTACCATACTAATACTCAGTAAAAAGAATAAACTGATTAATAATTTCTTCTTCATATCATTTTGTTTTGTATTTCTTCCTTAATATATAATAGACGGTAATAGAAGCTGAAATTCATACCGTAAGATGTTAATTAAACTGAACGAAGGGTATTATTTAGAGACCCACAGACCCAACCATACAGCACAAACGCCTATTATACAACTTGCTATTGTATAAACAAACGCCATTGTCATCTGGTTGTTATTTGCTAATGTTAAAGTTTCGCTGGCAAATGTGGAAAAGGTAGTAAATCCTCCACAGAATCCTGTTATAAGTAGAATGCGTAGATTATTAGAAGGTATAAAATTCGCAAATAGTCCAATGCAGAAACACCCTAATATATTGATAATAAATGTTGCAACTGGAAAAGGATAAGGCTCAGATCTATTAACAAGTACCGACGTAAGAAATCTCAAGATACTTCCTACCGCTCCACCAGCACCAACCAATAATATTTGCTTTATCATACGGCACAAATTTACATTTTTATTCTCAGACTTGTCAATAATACATGTATTTATTAGAGTATTACATGGTATTTTATAATCCCCCAATATAAATAAGTAAGTCTATACAGACTAAGCCTCATCATATACATTCACTCATGTTTAAACTAATTGCATTATTTATTGTTCAATATTTAATTATCTTATCTTTGCATCCTTTATAATGTTAGATAGTATCTCATGCATAAAAGATATACACTTGCTCTGGTCTTTCTTATTATTACTTCACTTACCGGACATGCACAGTTTGCCATCCGCTATCAGGTTGTTCCTCCTAAGCCGGCCGATTCTATAGATATAGCCTATTATTCTAAAAAGGATGCATTAGGAGCCTCCATCCAGAACTTTTCTTTCAACATGGGGCTTTGGGCATTCAACAGATATATCGCCAAGCAGCATTATGCATACATTGACATTCACACTATCAGAAAAAATCTCAAACACACTTGGGTCTGGGATAATGATGATATGGGTAATAATATGTTCCTGCATCCCTATCATGGCAGCTTATACTACAATTCGGCACGATCGAGAGGTTACAATTATTGGGAGTCCGGCCTATTTTCTTTAGGAGGGAGTGCTATGTGGGAACTATTTATGGAAAATGAATACCCTTCTTTCAATGATATATTGGCCACACCTATCGGCGGATTGGCTTTAGGCGAAACTCTATATCGGACTTCCGATCTGGTACTGGATGACAGACGAGTGGGAATGAACCGTTTTGGAAGAGAACTTGCCGGCTTTCTTATATCTCCAATGCGCGGACTCACACGAGTCATCAATGGTGACGCTTGGAGGACACGAACAACAACAGGAAAACAATTTGGAGTACCGGATGTAAATGTTGAAGTGTCTGCCGGAATTCGTACATTGGAACTACAAGGGAAAATCCTTGATAAAGGTGTTGGAGCTGCATTAGATATAAATATAGAATACGGAGATCGTTTCGATGCTGAAAATGAGAAGCCATATGACTATTTCACCTTTAAAAGTAACCTGAATGGACAAGGTTCGCAACCACTATTAAGCCAACTCAATATAATGGGTAGACTATATGTCACCGATTTGATCGAAACAGAAAAAGATTTCCTCAGCTTAGGTTTTTATCAGCATTTCGACTATTATGACTCCGATACTATTTCAGATGTATCGAATAAAATACCGTATAAGTTCTGTACTCCGGTTTCTTTTGGAGCAGGACTCATATATAGAAGTAATAGAACAAGAAACTTTAGCTTTGATGCTTATCTACATGGCAATCTGGTACTACTGGGAGGCACCCTTAGTGATCATTATGTAGTGGATATGAGAAACTACAATCTAGCAAGCGGATTTAGCGTCAAAGGCGGATTCAATCTGTCATATAAAGATCGTATAAGCCTTACAGGAATATATGAAGTATATCGCATGTTTACATGGAAAGGTTATCCACAAGATATTGACTGGAACAACATAGATGTTCACGAGTTTGATTATCAAGGAGACCATTCGCAAGCCGTTCTTCATGCCATCAGCCTAAGGAGTGATCTGAAATTAAAAAAACACTTGTTTTTGACCGGCATCTTCTACAACTATACCAGAGATACCAACTACAGATATTTCGAGAATGTGTTCTCTCAAACCTACGAAGGCCGCCTAATGCTAACTTATAAATTTTAAAATAATGATTATTAACGAAGCTCCGTATCAAGATGTGCTCAACATGCGCAAACAAGTGATGTATCCCGATAAAGATATAGATTTTGTTAAACTCCCCGATGATGATCGAGGATTACATATCGGTGTATTCGAAAACGAAGTATTGGTATCTGTTATGTCTTTATTCTTAGAAGGGCGTGATGTCCAGTTCCGAAAATTAGCCACTCGGAACGACATGCAAGGAAAAGGATATGCCTCAGCTCTTATGCAATGGCTGATTGACTATGCCAATGATCTAAAATTCGACCGTTTATGGTGTAATGCCCGCACTGAAGCCACTAGCTTCTATAAGAAATTCGGATACGAAGAAACCAATGAGTCTTTCGAAAAGAACGGCTATAAGTATATTGTTATGCAAAGGCTATTCTAACAAGTCATAAACTTTTTCGTTCCACTACGTGTTCAATCTATACAATTAATACACATTATGATGGAAAAAAGACGAATTGGAAAATCAGACTTGGAGGTATATCCATTTTCATTAGGAGGGAATGTTTTTGGTTGGACAGCCGACGAAAAAACGTCATTCAATATTCTTGACGCATATACCGATGCAGGTTTCAATTTTATCGACACAGCCAATGTATATTCTGTATGGGCACCCGGCAACAAAGGTGGAGAATCGGAAACAATTATCGGCAACTGGCTAAAAAAATCGGGTAAGAGAAAAGATTTGATTATAGCAACCAAAGTAGGCGCAGCTTTTTCGCCTGATAACAGAGGACTGAAAAAAGACTATATATTAAAACAAGTTGAAGATTCACTCCAACGCTTACAGACAGATTATATCGACTTGTATTTTACTCATTATGACGATCTCTCCACCCCCATAGAGGAAACACTCGAAGCTTATACTCAACTTATAAAAGAAGGGAAAGTACGTTATATAGGTGCCTCAAATATAAGTGACGACAGACTGGTAGAATCTATTCTGAAAAGCAGAAAGAATGGTTACGCAGAATATGTTTGTCTGCAACCAGAATACAACCTTTATGACAGAATGAGGTATGAAGTAGAGCATGAACCGGTAGTAGAAAGATACGAATTAGGAGTTGTCTGCTATTACTCACTTGCCAGTGGATTCCTAACCGGAAAATACAAATTTGATGAAACTGTCAGAGGTAGTAGATCGGAGGCAGTAAACAAGTATATGAACGAGAAAGGGAAACTTATAATTGAAGCCCTTGATCAGGTTGCAGCTCAGCTTGATGCAACTCCGGCTCAAGTAGCTTTGGCTTGGCTAATAGCAAGGCCTTCGGTCACAGCCCCTATTGCCAGTGTATCTCAAGCTAGTCAGTTAGATATACTGAAAGCCGTAGATTTAAAATTGAGTGATGGCGCAATAGAAAAGCTAAGCATTGCAAGCAAATATGTAAAGCCATTTAATCTCTGCTAAAGAGAACAAGTACATAATAAATTATAATAAAAAAGACAGGCTTGTTGAGTCTGTCTTTTTATTTATTATAGATATTCTTCTTTTAGTGACAACCACAGCCTGAGCCACAGCCACCAGCCATTTCTTTCTCACTGCTACCACAGCCACAAGAATCTTCTTCGCCATCTCCGCAACCACAACTAGATCCGCAACCACAACCACCTTGAGGTGCAAATAACGCAGCTATTTCTTCAGGTGTAGATTCTCTTACTGTAAGTACTTTTCCTGAGAAGTTAAGTGTTTCACCTGCTAATGGATGGTTAAAGTCCATAGTAATAACATCTTCTTTAACAGCGACAACCGAACCGTTCAGACGATTACCATTCGAATCCATCATCGGAACTGTATTACCCTCAAAGATAACTTCTTCATTTAGAACTCCATCTTGTTCAAATATATTACGAGGAAGATCAACAACATGCTCATCATCATATTCTCCGTAAGCTTCATCAGGAGTTAGTACGAATTCAAATGAATCACCTTCTGCCAATCCGTCAATGTTTTTTTCGAAAGCCTCCAGCATTGAATTTGTTCCATAGATAAAATCCAGTGGAGTCTCAGCAGTAGCTCTTTCCATTAGTTCACGTTCCTCGCCTTCACCTACGTTCAAATCGTAAGAAAGAGAAACAAACTTATTTGTTGAAATTTTCATTTTTAAGTATTTGTTTATTTGTAATTAATAGTCAAAGTCTATTGAGACTCTTTATTTTATATCAAAGACAACAATCGTGCCTAAATTAGCTTTAAAACAATTAATCAATGAATTTGTTTCGTGTCGATAGCCCTTTTAAGATTATGCAACGCTTTTTCAATGTTGGCAAGAGGAGTTCCTATGTTCATACGCATATATCCTTCTCCTTCTGCACCAAACATTACTCCATCATTTAGTGCCAAATTGGCATCGTTCACAAATAACGAAACCAAATCTTTTTGCGAAAGATTAAGTGCTTTACAATCGAGCCAAATTAAGAAAGATGCCTGAGGTAACATTGCTTTTATCTGGGGAATATTCGTTTTCAGATATTCATCAACAAAAGTGATATTCTTCCATAAATAATCTTTAGCCTCCGACAGCCATTCTCCTCCATGTTCATAAGCGGCCTGAGCTGCCAAATATGCAAAAATATGACCTTCATTAAGTTCACTACTTGTCAGATAAGCCTGAAACTTCGCCCTTAGTTCTTTATTAGGGATAACAGAGAACGAGCTCACAATACCGGCAATATTAAAAGTCTTGCTTGGAGCCATAAAGGTAATACTATTTTGAGCTGCCTTTTCTGACACACTAGCAAATGGAATATGCTTATTTGGAGCAAAAGCCAAATCGGAATGTATCTCATCTGAAATAACAAGAATATTATTATCATAACATATTTCTGCTATATCGATAAGCTCCTGCCGAGTCCAGACACGTCCTCCTGGATTGTGAGGATTGCACAATATAAGTACATGACAATCGGCCGTAATTGCCTTTCTCAGGCCGTCTATATCCATACGATATTGTCCTGCATCCAGAATCAGCGGATTATTGACTATTTCACGATGATGTAAAGTTGGAATTATACGGAATGGATGATATACTGGGGGTTGAATTATAACTTTCTGTTCTTTAGTCATAAAACAATCTATAACAAAAGCTATTCCCTTTACAATACCAGGAATAAATTCCAACCATTCTTGTTCTATTTTCCAATTATGACTACGTTCCAACCAGTTGATTATAGAATCGTAATATGCCTGTGAAGGGCAGGTATAACCAAATATACCATGTTTTGCCCTTTCGATTATAGCATTGGTAATTGCCGGAGGTGATAAAAAATCCATATCAGCTACCCACATCGGAATCAGATCGGGATTTCCATAACGAGGCTCTAAAGCATCTGTCTTAAGTGCATTTGTATTTCTACGATCAATGATCTCATCAAAATTATATCTCATTCTATTTAGGAATTTAGATGACAAAAGTATGAAAAATAAAAAGGAAAATTAGCCTTAATAAATTAAAATAGTCTAAGCAGAACTCTTACAAGAGGATTTCATTATATATCTTACATTTTTGATTTCCTATCTTTTTTAACTAAAAGGTGACAAAAGTTACACTTTTCAATCATTTCTTTTGTTATTTCTTTTTTCATCATAAGGTATCCTCCCATATATAGATAAAACCAGTTATAAGAAATAAAGAAAAGCCGCGATCATCCAATCACGGCTTTAAGAACTAAATTAACTTAATCTTGTCATTTCTTTTTAAACTAACTTTAGTTAGTGTTTATGAGACAAATAGTCTGAGATTCCTTCCTGTGTTGCTTTAAGGGCTTTATCTCCTTTTTTCCAGTTTGCGGGACAAACCTCTCCGTATTCTTCTGTAAACTGAAGAGCATCAATCACACGCAAGATCTCGTCTACACTACGGCCAAGAGGCATATCATTCACTACTTGGTGACGTACAATACCTTCTTTATCGATAAGGAAAAGACCACGGTATGCCTGAGGAACGCCATTAAATACATCTTCACCTTCATCATTATAATCTAATGATCCGGCCAGAACGTCGTATGCAGTAGAAATAAGAAGAGTCTGGTCTGAAACCAATGGATATTTCACACCTTTGATACCACCTTCATTCTGTTCTGTTGTTAACCATTTCCAGTGAGAAAAAGCAGAATCTGTAGAGGCTCCGACTACAGCTACATTGCGAGATTCAAATTCTGCAATCTTTTCTTGAAATGCAATAATTTCGGTAGGACAAACAAATGTAAAGTCGGCAGGATAAAAGAAAAACACTACATATTTTTCACCTTTATACTGCTCTAGAGAAAAGTTTTCTACAATTTCATTTCCGTTTAATACGGCTCCAGCCTTAAATACAGGCGCTTTTTTACCTACTAATACTGACATAATAACTGTTTTATATGTTTTATAATTTTGATTACAAATATAACCCCTTTAACACCATAAATCAAATAGATATTTACTATACAAATATCAACAATATTTATACTACAGTTGTTATTTGCATACTATACTAATAGAGTAAAAAAGATTTATAAAATTACTTTCTGAATTAATTCGCTAATTTTGTCGTGAAAGAAAATATTTAATTAATGATTCATTATTTCAATCCTGGTCATGAAACAGCGGTCAAAAACGCTTCACCGTATTACACCGCTCCGGCAAATATAGTGACAATGCAAAGAGAACTCTCTTTTTTACCTGCATGGTATAGTAAACAGGTTGATCTCGTTTTAGTTAGCAGCTTGGATAATTACGAATACTTTAATTATTTAAATAACATCTTTCCAGCGCTCCCTAAACCTATTTCGAATATTGACATGGAAAGCCAACAAGGCTCAGATATTTCACTTTGGGGAATATCTCCACAAGCCATATATATTTTTAGGGAACTCTGTCATAAATACGACCTAAAACTAAATATACCTGAATGGAAAGATGAATATACGTATTTAAATAGTAGAAATGCAGCCAGAGATTGCCTGAATAAACTTACAGATGAAATTTCAGACATATCAAAAGATATAATCCCTCACTTTTTTACCAATGTGGAAGATATAGAAAAAGCAGTTGATGATTCTCCTTACAAAGTTTTGTCCAAAGCGCCCTATTCTTCATCAGGTAGAGGATTATTGTGGTTGCCCGAATCAGGACTAACACGTACCGAACGCCAAATACTACATGGAACACTAAAGAAACAAGGAAGCGTATCACTCGAAAGAGCGCTCAATAAGCAAATAGATTTCGCAATGGAGTTCTTAAGTGATGGCAAAGGTAATGTCACTTTTGCCGGTTATTCGTTATTCTATACAAATTCTAAAGGCGGATACGAAGCAAACTATATAGGAACACAAAGTAGTATAGAAAAAATATTGACTACAAAGATATCGGCAGACTTACTTTCTGAAGTAAAAGAAAGCCTAATAAAGATATTACAAGAAAAATATGCAACCCTATATAAAGGATGTATTGGTGTAGATATGATGATTTATAAGGAGACAGAAACATATAGGTTACACCCATGCCTGGAAATAAATATGCGATACAATATGGGATATCTCGCTATTAAAATATTTGAGAATTATATATCAGAAACGTCACAAGGAAAGTTCTACATTGACTTCTCCGCTAAAGAGGGAATTATAGAGAAAAAACATATAGAAATGCTTGAAAAATATCCCATTATATTTGACAAAGAAAAAATCAGTAAGGGATACTTATCTCTATGTCCGATAGATAAAAAAAATCACTACCGTGCATATATTCTAATAGAGGAAAATTAAAAACTTCTACGTCTAAATTCCGCACAAACTATTGCTGTGGCTATTGCTACATTCAAAGATTCGGATGTAACATTACCAACTGGATAATTTGGTATATATAATTTATTCGTGATCAATTGCTCTATTTCAGGGCGGATGCCATTACCTTCATTCCCCATTATAATAATCCCATTCGAAGAAAGTGTCTGCTCGTACATATTTTGACCATTGAGTAAGGTTCCATAAACAGGAATATCTTTATGCTCAAACAGAAAATTAGCTAAATCTAAATAATGGATACTTACCCTGGCTAATGCTCCCATTGTAGCTTGCACAACTTTGGGATTGTAAACATCTGCTGTATCGTAAGAGCAAAAAACATGTTTGATTCCATACCAATCAGCCAAACGAATTATTGTACCTAAATTTCCCGGATCTTGTACTCCGTCGAGAGCTAACAGCAACTCTTTTGAAAAATCTATATCATCTTTGTTAACTACCTGATAAAAAACAGCCAATGCTTGCTGCGGGCTCTGCAAAAAACTAGCCTGTGCCAATTGAGCATCGTTTACTTCAATTACTTCCTCAACATCAGACACATCAGCATCCGACAAAAAAGTAGATGTTGCAACCAACAATTGACATTTGATATATGGAAGGAGATCTCGTATAAGTTTGTTCCCTTCGGCAACGAATGTACCATATTCGGAACGAAACTTCTTTTCCTTAAGTGAACGAATATATTTTAGCTTATTTTTACTCAGGCTCATAATATCATTTCTTAAATATTACCTCTAAACGGTTTCCTTCCACATCGATTGATTCAAATTCATAATATCCGTCACCCGTTACTCTAGGTCCCTTTAAGATAGGGAAACCTGCCTCTTTGAGTTGCTTTGCCTTTTTATCTACTTTCTCTTCTGAATCTACAGCAAATGCTAAATGAATAAGTCCTTTATGTTGTTTCTCAATAACATCATTCATATTGTCGGGAATATCTGCACGATGCATTATCTCTATTTGTCCACCTGATTCAAAACTTAGAAAATAACTACAAAAACCGGTTGTAGGATTTACATATAATTGATTACTTATTGCATCAAAAAAATTGACATAATATTCTTTGACCTTCTCCAAATCGTTCACCCAAATAGCCGTGTGATGTAGTTGCATTCTTTAAAATTCTTAAATGTTTATATTCTTTTCCATACAAAACTACAAAAAGAAACAATTAAAACCCTAAATTTGCCTTTCATTTGGTAAACAGCTTATTTATGAGGCTTTATAACAATGCATAAAATATTAATTTACATATTTGCTATCTGCACTATCACCTTCTTTATACAGTCGTGCAGTTCTACTAAATTTGTACCCGAAGGAGAGTATTTACTAGCCAGTGCGACTGTAAAAAGCGACAAAAAGGTAATCTCATCCATGGAGATGGAATCTTATATCAAACAAAAACCTAATTATAAAACATTTGCAATTTTCAAACTTCCTCTTTTCATATACAACCTTGCAGGGAAAGATACAACAAAATGGGTCAACCGCACTTTACGGAATGCAGGTGATGCTCCTGTTTTATACGATAGTACTATGTTATATCTTACTGCGAATAATCTAAAGCATGTAATGATTAATAGAGGTTACTTAAATGCAGAAATCACCCCCACTGTTGAATTCAATAAGAAGAAAGCCAAAGTAACTTATAATATAAAGGCTGGAGAACCATACAAAATAGATAATTACAAAATAGAAGTAAAAGATAGCATACTTTCGAATCCCATCTTTACAATACCTCGCAACAAAAAAACAAAGGGGAGTGAAAAAACCATGATCCCTACTCCACTCAATCTGGATTCTATTTTGTACAGAAGTAGCCTCGTGAAAAAGAATTCTACCTTTAATCTTGATGTCTTGGACCAAGAACGAGAACGAATATCATCCATATTCAGAAGAGCCGGATATTATGCTTTTAACAAAGAATATATTGGGTTCGAAGCTGATACGACTCTTGGAAACAACCTTGTAAATCTTGATTTAGCAATATACCCTTACAACCAAAGTGTCGACCAGAATGGACAACAGATTACAATACCGCATCGTCAATATAGAGTAAAATCGGTTGAACTATACGTTGACTATAATCCACTGGAAGACGGAAATATCAATCAATACAAAGAAACTAAGGTATACGAGAAAAACGGATATAAAATAAAGTACGGTCCCCGAGGTGAATACATTAAGCCTTTTGTTATATTAGAAAATTGCTACATAGTTCCGGGAACTTTGTATGATGAAAACATGACAGCGATGACGTATAGTGCATTATCTCAGTTACACATTCTTAAAAATGTAAATATAACATGGGAAAATGACTCTACCGACTTACGCTGTATTATCACCTGCGTTCCCGATAAGAAGCAAGGTATTATGGCGGAAATCGAAGGAACTAATTCCGGCGGTTATTTTGGTGTAGGTACCGGCATAGGTTATTTACACAGAAATGCCTTTCGTGGTTCCGAACAATTTAATATAGGATTGCGAGGTGCGGTGGAAACTATCCCACCTACGTCTCAAGGCTTCTCTGAAAACTATTTTGAAATAGGGGGAGAGACGTCCCTTACATTTCCTCGTTTCATGTTTCCGTTCTTAGATAAAGATTTCAGGCGTAGTATACATGCCTCGACACAGTTCAATAGTAGTTATACTTATCAACGAAGACCGGGGCTTTTCACACGTACTGTATTATCTACGGGTATTAAATATATATGGCAAGATAGGAGACTTTCGTTGAACAGGCATACTTTCGACCTAATAGATATAAGTTATATCCATTTACCTAAAAATGCTTTAGACACTTCATTCTATAATGACCTGTCAGCTGCAGCCCGTCAGTATAGCTTTAGTGACCACTTTATTATGAGTATGGGTTACACATTTTCTAGAACCAATGTTGCCAGCCCCAATAGACGTAACCAACCCATATATTCGCTACGGGCATCTATAGAAACTGCCGGAAACATTCTTTCTTTAGCTGCTGCAATAGCAGGTACAGAAAAGGATTCTATTATAGGATCGAAACAAATTTTCGGGACGAATTATGCACAATATATTCGTGGCACGATAGATTATAGTAAAACGTATCAGGTAGACGAGAAAAACTCAATCGCATGGCATGTTGGAGGAGGATTAGCATATCCATATGGCAATAGCAAGCAAATACCGATTCAAAAACGTTTCTTCTCAGGAGGAGCGAATAGTGTTAGAGGTTGGGGTATACGGGAGCTGGGTCCTGGAGCTTATTATTTTAAAGCAAATCACGAAAATAATAGCGACAAGGATAATTTCTATTATCATTCAGGAGACATTCGTTTCGATGCCAGTATAGAATATAGGAGTAAACTCTTTTGGGTTTTGGAATTAGCTGCGTTTATCGACGCCGGAAATATCTGGACTATAAAAGATTATGAGAAACAGGAGGAAGGCTCCTTTAAATTTAATAAATTTTACAAGGAAATTGCTGTTGCTTGGGGGCTAGGCTTTCGCTTCGACTTCGACTTTGTACTTGTCCGCCTCGACTGCGGATGGAAAGCATACGACCCGTCTAATAATCCGAATACAAGACGATGGCCGATTACCGAACCATTCAAAATTAACAAAAATACAGCATGGCACATTGCTGTCGGATATCCATTCTAGCCGATCTCAGATTTATAAGATCTATAACCTCTTTTAATTCTTTTTAGACAATATATTTTAACCAAGTATGTTAAATAAGAGTACATTTGTTTCTAAATAGCATAATTGAAAAATCAGAGAATGAAAAAAATACTTATCCTACTATTTATAATCGGCATTGCCTCAAGCACAACTGCTCAAACATACAAAGAAATGGTAAATCGTGCTATGGATTATGTGGAACAGAATGACTATCCGGCAGCAGAACAAGCAATGAAGGCCGCTATGCGAAAGGAGCCAACCAATCCGAATAATCTCATGTTGATGGTAAACCTGGGTACGATACAGCGCAATTTGGGAAAATTAGATGAAGCACTCATCTCGTATAATGTAGCTATAGAACGATATCCTGACAATAGTTTTATTAGACATAACAGAGCTGCCCTTTATTGTGAAATGAACAGGTTTGATGATGCAATGAAGGATTATAACACAATCTTGATCACCAACAAGGAAGATACAGAAGCTCTTTATCGTAGAGGATTAATATATTTGAGTAATAAAAATCTCTTTTCGGCAGAAGAAGACTTTGAGAATATATTAAAGATTTATCCTGAAAATATAAATGGAAAAATGGGTATTGCTGCTGTAAAAAAACGTAGAGGAGAATGGAAAGAAGCCGAAGAGCTATATACGGATCTTATTTATAAACACAAGTCTAATGCCAGCCTATACTTTAACAGAGCCGAATGCTACTTGCGCTTAAATAAGCTGGCCAGCACACAAGAAGACTTGAAAAAAGCCCTCGAACTGGGCTATAATGAAGCTCCGATATATGTATTAAGAGGGCAATTAAGATTATCTCAATATGAAAAAAGACTCGCTAAAGAAGATTTCTTAAAAGCTCGTGAACTAGGCACTGATAGTTTGGCTATTGAAGATTTTCTCAGATTGTGTAAATAATCAGTATAATAGCTATTTTAGCATATCTATAGAATAATTCTTCGTCGGAAATATCTGATACAAAATCTTTTTCATACTTTGCTTCTCTTCTGTTGTAGCCTGAGAACAAACCCTGACAATCTCGTCTACTTTGGTTTCTCGGATCAGGCTCAATAAAATAGATGATGGACGGGCCTCATATAACTTCTGAATATCGCTGACAGATTCAATTACACGAATTCTTCCCCGTGAAGCGTTAAGTGACATCTCATCTAGTCCCTGACGATGATATTTATACCATATATCGTGAAAGCTTTTAGAACTTTCTTCCGTCAAGGCTACAGCTAAATCATATCTATTATTATTCTTACCAGAAAAAGGCTCCCAACCTTTAGCACCTAAAGATTGAGCCATATTTGCAATCTCCATAGCCTTATTAAAATAAATCTGCCCCCCATTCAAAGAGAAAGAATCGAAATCAAGTCCTATAAGAACATAAGCGTAAAAAGAAATGACAGCGACCAGATTATTATCAACACTCTGCGTATTGAAATCGAATGTCAAACCCGGCATATAAGAAAATTCAAATTGGGTATCCCTATAATTCATCAAAGATGTAACATATGATGAATTATAAACGGGGCGCTGAGAGGTTAGCTGAATCTCGGCAGCAAAATTATTTTCGGAGGTTTCCGCAACTATGGTTATTGCAATATTGCAATTTATACGCTCACTTTTACTAAAAGTAGCACTTGTCCATCTCTGATCGTTCAATAATTGATTCAACTCTGACTCTAGTGACGAAAATAACTGGCTATTAGCAGCGGGTAGTTTTTGTGTGTTTATTGTCAATTTGGTATTTAATTCCTGCGCATCTATTATAATAGAAGGGCATAACAAAACCAATATACATATGACTAATCGAATCATTTATTCCAAATTATAAGTTATACTTAATACTCTAAACTCTGTTCTCCGGTTTACCTGATCTGCCATATCTTGCTGCTCAGGAGACAATTCTTCTATAAACGTTTCATTCAGAACATCTCCTTCGTTCAAGAAATTATATTTCTTTACTACGGCTTTTGTTACTTTTTTCGGATCCGTTTTTCCTTTACCCACAGCCGTAAGGCGTTCCTTATTTATTCCTCTGTTTATCAAATATTGGACAACAGACTCTGCCCTCCGTTGCGATAATCTGTTATTATATTCATCCGTCCCTTTTCTATCGGTATGAGCAGATAACTCGATGGTCACATTCGGATTCTGATTCAGTAAATCGATCAAACCATCAAGTTCTTCTTTCGATTCGGGACGAAGAGTAGCCTTATCAAAGTCATAAAATATATTTTCTAATACCACAGGTTTATTGATAGGCGTAAGAATAAAATCGAGAAGATATGTAGAATCCTTGTCCATCTCTATAGTTTTAAGAGACATCCTTGTATTTAAGTAATTCTCAGCACTAGCTAAAAACACATAATCTTGTCCTCTGGCAATATCTAAACTATATGTACCATTATTCTTCCCCAGAAACTTCTTATTTGTACCATCTCTACCAACAACGCGAATTGTAGCATTAGTAACAAATTCATCGTCTGTATCTACTATATACCCCTCAACCGTAGTTTCAATTACAGGGTAAGAAAAAGAGTAGATATGATCGAACCCTTTTCCATCTCCACGGTTAGAACTAAAAAAGCCATTTTCTTTTTCACCTTCAAATGTTATTCCAAAATCATCGGCATAAGAATTTATCGGAGATTTTAGATTTTCTATATCCCAACGTTTTACTGCTGAATTATAAGATGCCTTATAAATATCGAGTCCTCCCATACCAATATGGCCATCCGAAGCAAAGTACAGCGTCGAATCATTTCGTAAATAAGGGAACATCTCATCACCTGCTGTATTGATGTCAGGACCTAAATTTTCAACTGATTCAACTAAATCTCCAACCAGATTTGCCTTCCAAATATCTTTACCTCCATAACTACCAGCCCTGTCGGATACAAAATACAGAACATCTCCCGTCGAATTGATGGTTGGATGGGCATATACACTCAAGGTATCACGCTTATTTATTTCAATTTTAGTCCCATTTCCCCACGACCCACCCGAACGCTGAGAGACGTAGATCATCGGATAAAATATCCCAACCGAATCGGCAAGAGGTGTATGTGTATAATACATCGTTGTTCCTGTAATTGAAAAAGATGGAGTACCCTCATCCGAAGGAGTATTTATAGCAGACTCTACATGCTCTACTTTCATCCAGTTACCATTCTCATCCTTACGAGACATAAATAAGTCATTGAGTTTAGTACCAGTAATGCCGCTGATTGTATCACCAGTAGCCTCTTTCCTGTTAGATGAAAAATAAACCTGTTCGTAATCCGGTGGAAGCAACATAGGGCTAAACTCCCCTCTGTTTGAATTGAACAAGTCCATTCGTTTTACGGTGTGCAAAGTAGGATTTGCTTTCCATATTGACGCTAATTTCGTCCCCTCTAAACCATTTAACGCAAATTTATTGTTTGGAAATATCTTTAGAAACTCTTCATAATACTTCGCCGCTTGCTTATATTCTCCAGCTTTGTGTAACGAACGGGCATATTGTAAGGTTACTGTACTATCATTAACTTTATACCTGATTGCATTAGCATATCCGGCATTAGCACGGGCAGGATAGTTTATCAGTCTGTAACTTTCTGCCATACGGAGGGCAATATCCCCGCGTAATTCTCTTTTCTTGGGTGATGTTTTTCGATAAATTTTACGATACATATCGGCTGCAACAAAGTATTCTCCTTGAGTAAATTTTTTGTCTGCATCTTCGAGTTTCAAACTCTTGCAAGCACCGAAACATAAAGAAAACAAAATAAAACCTGATATGTAGTAAATGTATTTTTTCAAAATAAAGTGTTTTTCTATCGGGAATAGAAACCGACATATTATTAAAACTTATTTACTCTTAAATTATTGCTCAATTGCTTTCAGTCCTCCCCTTTCAATATAGGTAGCTTCAAATGATATTTAGTTGCTAATATTCTTATCAAAACGACAAAAACAGCCGTAGCAATCTCAATGATTACTAAATCTACATTCAGATAATACAAGACGCTAAAAAGCAAGCCTCCCAAGATACAAGCCACAGCGTAAAGTTCCTGTGTAAAAACAATAGGAACCTCATTTATTAGCATATCCCGTATTATACCACCAAAGATACCTGTTATAGTGGCCATCGACACACATACCCAAACCGGATAATCTAAAGCCAATGCTTTTTCATATCCTACTACGGCAAACAGTCCTAGCCCAATACAATCGAACCAGAATATAGTATTGTTGAGATGTACCAGAAAACGACGAAAACAAACTACTATAAGAAAAGCAAATAAGGTGCACCAGATATAACGACTGGCTTGCATCCAAAACACCGGAACATCTAATAACAAATCGCGAAGGGTACCTCCGCCAACGGCTGTTACGAAGCCTATAACGATTGCACCAAACCAGTCGAACCGTTTTGCTGAAGCCAAACGTATACCACTAATGGCAAATGCTATTGTTCCCAGAAACTCGATTATATCAACAAACTGGATTTTTACAAGATCATCGAAAAGAAACATCTGTATAAAAATTATAAGTTAGAGAATCTATATACTAACCACTTTTATAAATTATTCTTCATTAGCGATCATACCACTGCCAATACAGAGTTTGGATTCGGCATCATAGACTACGCCAAATTGTCCGGAGGCAATGCCCTGTATCTTTTCATCGGAATGAATACGATACAAGTCTCCTATTTTTTCAATTCGACCGTGGGTAAATTCAGGAGTATGACGTATTTTGAAAGTTATATCTTTAGTTCCTTCGAAATCTCCCTCCCATATATCATCCGTTATAAATGAAAAACCCGCAAGATTAACTACCTTTCCATATTGTGTTTCAGGATCGTATCCATTCGACACATAAACTATATTACGCTTTGTATCTTTCTTTATCACAAACCACGGACCTCCGCTAAGACCTAGGCCCTTCCGTTGCCCTATAGTATGAAACCAGTAACCATCGTGGCTTCCAAGTACATTCCCTGTTTCAAGTTCAACGATCTTACCTTTACGCTCACCCAAATAACGACGGATAAAGTCATTATAATTTATTTTACCCAAAAAACAAATCCCCTGACTATCTTTCCTTTGGGCAGATGGAAGTGCTTGTTGAGCTGCAATAGCACGTACCTCACTCTTTAGCAAATTACCGATTGGAAACATTAGTTTAGATATCTGTAAGTAATCTATTTGCCCTAGAAAATAGGTCTGATCTTTTACATGATCTCTAGCTGTGGAGAGCCATGTTTTACCATTCAACTCGGTAGTTGTGGCATAATGCCCTGTAGCAATCTTATCAAACTCATGTCCCCATTTCTGATCAAAACATCCAAATTTAATCATCTTATTACACATCATATCAGGATTTGGAGTTAACCCACGCTTTACCGCATCAATTGTATAACTGACTACATTCTCCCAATATTCTTCGTGCAATGACACGACCTCCATTTTACAACCGTATTTCTTTGCAATATAGGTTGTGATCTCAATGTCTTCTTCGGCAGGACAATCAATGTACCCCTGCTCATCTTCCATTCCTATGCGAATATAAAATATCGTAGGGTCATATCCTTGCTCTTTCAGTTGATGTACAACTACAGAACTATCGACACCTCCTGATACTAATGCTGCTATTTTCATCTTTTATTTCCTTACCTTATTGTTGTTTTCGCATACGATTTTATAGACCCCATACCAAAACAAAAGCCGGCTCTTACAAAAAATTGTTGTTCGTTACCGGTCACATTAAAGTCATAACCGGTTTTTATAAAAAAGAATTTATAATCGAGATAAATGTTCGGTGTAATAACAATTCCATCTTTGCCATGACGGAAATTAAACAAATAACCGGCATCACAACCTACTAAAATTGTGGCCTTATTATTATCGAACAACGACTCACTTAAATAACTTGTCAGTTGTATAGGTTTAATATTCAATCCTGCTACAGGAGAACTTCCCCCAGTATAATCAACACCACTGGCTATGAAAGAGTTTAGCGCATTTTTTTTGTGCCAAACAGGAAAGGATATATTTGCCGCAAACTGAAAATCATTGCCTTTATCTTTTGCATCTGCATATTGCGCCCCTATTCCTATAAACTGAGCTGAACATACAAAAGGTAAAAGGAGAAGGAACAATATTATGTTTATCTTTTTCATCGCTAAAATATTATAATCTCGATACAAAAGTACTGTTTCTTTTTCAAAGAAAAATACACTTTGGATCACTTCATATTTACAGCTTCTTCCATATCCGCTCTGGATTTACTTGCCGTTACCAGATAAACTCCTCCGAAAATCAATATAGCTGCAATAAGTTTCTCGAATGTAAATCTATCCATCCCCATATAAATAGCAACTATAGAAGCTATAAGTGGCTGCATATTATTGTACATTGATATTGTTGTTGGTCTGATACGCCGTTGAGCAAAAGGTATCAGCAAATAGGTAATAAAAGTAGCTCCGACCAATGTAAATAATAAAAGCAAAAAAGGTAATTTATCGGTCTGATAAAACAACGGAGCTTTCAATACATCTCCAAAGCTAAAAGGTAATGCGAAAATACAAGCATAGAGAAACATCCATTTCATCATTGTAACAGATGAATATTTATTGGATAGCGGACGGGTTATGACTAAGTAAAAAGCATAGAAAAACTGAGCCCCTACAATAGCCATATTTCCAAGTAGGCTGGCATCTTGCGACATATTACCATGATTGCTCGTATACACCAAGAATATAGCCCCACTTCCTCCAACGAGAACGCCACCGGCCTTCATCCATGTTATTGGCTCTTTAAGAATAACTGCTGCTATTATCATAGCGAAAAGAGGACTACTTGTTGTTATTATGGAAGCATCTACAGGTGAGGTCTGCCCTAGCCCATATGCAAATAGGCCCTGATTAAACACCATCCCGCATAAACCGCCAAGTAATAAAAACAGCATGTCTTTTTTTTCTATTTTTTCTTTTGGTAAAAAGAACGAAACCAACCAAAATGCAATTGCCGCAAACGACATACGTAAGGCTGTCATTGCCACAGGTGATAATAACTCCTCTGCATACAAGTATTTATTCACTGGAATATTCAACCCGAATATAGTGATAACAAAAACCATGATAAGGTTTCCTTGCTGCTTCTTGGTAAGAGTCATTGGCATTATTAATTTGTGTTGTGAGATCTTAATTCGCTGAATTTAGCAATTTGCTTATCTTGAAATTTGGAAAAGAATACCAACATGCAAATCGCGCCAATCATCGCACAAAACATATCCGATTGGGTATCCCATACATATCCTTGAGTTCCAAGAAAATCATCTGCACCATCGCTCGACAAAGCTCCGACCCACCATTCTATCAGTTCGTAAAAAGCACTGATCGCAAGACAGATAGAAATTACAAGAAATGGCAACCATGAACGTTTTTTTAAAACCTCGAGTCGAATAAGCAATTCACGAGCGATCATGGCAGGTATAAATCCCTGCGCAAAATGACCTACTTTATCATAATTATTACGACTCTGATCAAATACATCTTTTATCCAGTCAAACAGCGGAACTTTTGCATAAGAATAGTGTGCCCCAACAAATAGAATAATAAGATGGATAAGAATAAAGATATAAGTCATATCCGTAAACTTAAACCGCTTGAAAGTAAAAGCAAGAATACCTACACCAACAATACACATGCCGGCTTCAAGAAACCACAAACCTGTCTCATATGGGTTAATTCCGGACCATATAGCAACAATAAAGAATATGAGAAGGAAGATCCAATATTTTTTCTCCATTTAATATATAATTACAATTAGGATGTATTGTAAAGATTTATGTCTTTTTATATAATCTGATAATGTATCCAGAAAAAGAAGCCAAAATAATAATATCCGCGGCTCTATCTTTCAATCTATATTCATCTAACATCTTTAGGACTGAATCCTAGTATTTTTATTAAATCGTCTACATTCAATTCTTTATTCCAAATTATTTCCATACCCGAATCCTTGAAGCTATCAAGATATTTTTGATATGGAGGTAAATTCATTTTCCCTCGTCGAACATCCAACGAATCTAAATCTTGAATAGGCCAGACATAATTATTTATTATTTGCGACCCATATAGTTGAGGTTTATTCTGCCTCATCAAAAGCCGGTCTGCAAATATTGCATATAATTCTGAATTGATATGCCCTTTCTCATATTCCATTTTTACTAACGGAGCATATTTATCCATATAGGAGGCCGGAGAATGCTGTATAATCATAAAAATGGCCATGTTAGCCTGAGGACTAAGACTATCTGGCCATCCTGTTGTATCTAATAGATTAGCTACAAATTTCTGATTTACACTATCTATTTTAAGCATAACAAGACTTACACTATCCCTTTTGTGTTGAAATTCCTCTTTTCCATTCCATTCTGCATAGATAGAAGATAAGTTTTTTCGAGCATCTTGCTCTTTTTCAAGCATCCCTATTAATGTTTTCTCCAATTCGTTACTCTCTTGCGAAAACACAGACGAGAAAAACATAAAGAAAAAGAAGAATAAACAGAGTAATCTCATTATATTACTGTTTTATAATTGCGTAATACGGCTTATATATTTACCGATAATATCAAATTCGATATTAACTATACTTCCGGGTTTTATTTGATGGAAGTTTGTAAATTCGTAAGTATAGGGTATAATAGCCACTTCGAAGGTATTCTCTGTAGGTGCTACAACTGTAAGACTCACTCCATTTACAGTTACAGAACCCTTATCTACTGTCAGATAACCTTTTTTTGCCATCTCACGATTGAAATCATACTCAAACTTAAAATACCAACTACCATCAGCTTCTCTGACTTCTATACATCGTGCAGTTTGATCTACGTGCCCTTGAACGATATGACCGTCTAAACGTCCATTCATCAACATGCTACGTTCAAGATTTACTTTATCTCCAATCTTCAAAAGACCTAAATTGGAACATTCCAATGTCTCTTTTATCGCAGTAACAGTATAATTCTCTCCATCAATATTTACTACAGTAAGACAGACTCCGTTGTGAGATACACTCTGATCAATTTTTAACTCGTGAGTAAATGAACACTTCATCGTAAGGTGCAGGTTTTCTGCTTCTTTTCGCAACGAAACTACTGTTGCGGCTTCTTCTACTATCCCTGAAAACATGATATTTTATTTTAGTATGTTTTGTTATATTATATAACAAAGGTATGAAAAAGTAAGTATTAATAACAAAATATGAGTTATTGATTTAAGACTCCTTCTTTTATGAAGAGGTAATAACACGAAGCTCTCAATATTTAATTTTAAATTTGAATAAAAGAGTGCAAGAAATTTCATAAATGAATAAAACTATAGTCTCATTACATTATAGTGTTTAGCAAAAAAGATCTTCTTTTATTTAAAATAACAAAGATTATCTATAGGTATAGATTCTAAAAATAAGTAATTAGTAAAAAAATCCTATCTTTGTCTCAAATTTTTAAACAAGTAGTTAAAAAGATGAGAATATTACTTATTTGCCTGCTATTATTGATATTAACGCCCGATATAAAATCACAAAATTACGACAAAAACTGCTATTTTGGTTTTACATTCGAAGTAAGTGAAAATACCAATTGGGGATACGGTGAATTGGTTATTACGGACGTAGAACCAGGTTCTCCCGCCGAAAATGCCGGGATCAAGGTAAACGACATCATTATGGAGATTAATGGGAAGGCCACATATCTACGTGATAACCAAACTATTGCCAAATGGTTGTTCGAAGACATGTATGCACCTACCGTTACATTCACAATAAGGAATATGAACACTTACTTCAAGGAATATACACTATATCGTAAATGTGTAGCCACGAATTCGGTAAGTGAAAAGGAATTGTCTGAAATATTTGCATTCTATAGCCTTGAGAATACCAATCAGAGAGCATTCTCTTTACCTTTGCATGTAGAGCCAAATAAAGATGTAGATTTTGCCGACTATCATACATATGATTTTTACAAAGACAATAAGCCTGTTCCAGCCATAGATGCACAGATTATTGCACTTCTGGAAAAAGATCTTCAGGCAAAAGGTTTGGTTAGAGATACCTCCGATCCTGATATTGTGGTACAAGCCTACTACAACTATGAATCTAACCCTCAATTTACGGGACTAGACAGACCAAACTCTACGCAAAATATATGGAGATACGATAGTGATAAGCTGCAAATGGTACCATTACCGATACTTAAATCGAATGAGCCTAACATTAATAAATCGGCACAATATATTGTTGAATACGGATTCAGCTTTTACGACCGTAAATATATCGACACAAAAAAATTAACTCAAATATGGGATTGTAATATAAAAGATTATCTTTCTTCCAAATACGCTTTAGAAGAGTATGTGAGAATACATACCCCATTAATGCTGAAACAATTCCCATACTCAACAAAGAAAGAGAAAGCTTATTATAAAGTGAATTTCAACAGATTCAATTATACGGGAATGTATTTTGATGCCGACAATCTGACGACTATCAAAGATGTAGATATGGACTCACCAGCTTACAGAAGCGGTATTCGTCCGGGATATATCATAAAAAAAATAAATGGTAAAAAATTTGAGCATTCAAAAGAAAGTCTTTCGGAAGGGTATAAACGTTTCATTTATGAAACGATGGTATTTCGTGACCAATCTACCAGATTTACAAACGCTGAAGGATTTACAGACTGCATGTTCTGGAATGTAGGATACTACAACGATATATCTAAAGAACTCAATAAATCTCAATATATGTCCCATTTTTCTTATTTATACGGTTTTGAAAATTATATAAATAGTAAGAATGACAATAAGATCGTTTTAGAGGTCTGGGACGGTATGCAGACCCGTATATTTAGTATAACACCCGATATACATAAATCTGTGGTGATAAAGATATTATAAATTATATATATGAGGGAGATTTCTCCCTCTCTTTTTGACAATAATAAATCATGATAACAGTTTCAAATTTAGGTATTCAGTTTGGTAAACGTGTATTATTTCAAGATGTGAATCTGAAGTTTACAAGTGGTAATTGCTATGGTATAATAGGAGCAAATGGTGCAGGAAAATCTACTTTCCTGAAAATTCTGAGTGGAGAAAAAGATGCAACCAGCGGATCTTTTGCTCTGGGCCCGGGAGAACGCCTCTCGGTATTAGCTCAGGATCACTTTGCTTTCGATTCTCAAACTGTACTAGATACAGTATTGCAAGGGCATACAGTCCTTTGGGATATAATGCAAGAAAAAAATGCATTATATGCTAAAGAAGATTTTTCCGATGAGGATGGGATCAGGGCCTCAGAGCTAGAAGAGAAATTTGCTGAACTGGAAGGCTGGAATGCAGAGAGTGATGCAGCCATGCTTCTCAGTGGCCTTGGTATAAACGAAAGTTTTCACTACCAGATAATGGGAGATATGAGTGGACAACAAAAAGTAAGAATACTTCTTGCCCGTGCGCTATTTGGCAACCCTGATAACCTTCTGCTCGATGAGCCGACCAATGATCTTGATATAGAAACAGTAATGTGGCTGGAAAACTATTTGTCGAACAGCGAAAACACCGTACTCGTTGTATCGCATGACCGTCACTTCTTGGATTCAGTTTGTACACACACTGTGGATATAGACTTTGGCAAAGTAAATATGTTTGCCGGAAACTATAGTTTCTGGTATGAATCGAGCCAGTTAGCATTACGCCAGCAACAACAACAGAACAAAAAGGCGGAAGAAAAGAAAAAGGAGTTGGAAGAATTTATTCGCCGGTTTAGTGCCAATGTGGCTAAGTCGAAACAGACTACAAGCCGTAAAAAGATGATAGAGAAGTTGAACATCGAAGAGATTAAGCCTTCTTCTCGCAGATATCCGGGTATTATTTTTAGCCCTGACCGTGAACCGGGCAATAAAATATTAGAAGTTAACGGATTGAAAAAATCTATAGACGGAAAAGTATTGTTCGACAATATAAGCTTCAATATAGAGAAGGATGACAAAGTGGTCTTCCTATCAAAAGACCCTCGTGCTATGACCGCTTTCTTCGAAATAATAAACGATTATCTGCAACCTGAAGCAGGAACATTCAGCTGGGGACAGACTATAACAACAGCTTATCTTCCTCTGGATAATAGCGACTATTTTAAAGATGATCTGAATCTGATAGATTGGCTATCTCAATTCTCTGATGACACGAGTGAAATCTATATAAAGGGCTTTTTAGGGAGAATGTTGTTTTCGGGAGAAGAAGTTCTTAAAAACACAAAGGTACTTTCAGGAGGTGAAAAAATGCGCTGTATGATTGCACGCATGATGTTGAAGAGTGCAAACTGTCTAGTATTGGATTCCCCTACAAACCATTTAGATTTGGAATCTATTCAGGCATTCAATAATACGTTGATACAATTGAAGGGAAATATATTAATGTCATCTCATGACCATGAATTTATTCAAACTGTTTGTAATCGTGTAATAGAACTTACACCTAATGGAACTATTGATAAGATCATGGAATATGACGATTATATCACCTCTGATGAAATAAAGGCTTTAAGAGAAAAGATGTATAAATAGACATTTATAAATACAAAAAAAGAAAAGCGAGGATTAAAATATCTTCGCTTTTCTTTTTTTTCTAAACCGATATATAAAAATATTTCTATAATTCTTCTCCTACAAGCATCGAATCCCTATACCCAAGAAAGTATAGAATACCATCGAGCCCGACAGTAGACAGGGATTGCTTAGCATTCTCTTTCACTTTCGGTTTTGCATGGAAAGCGATACCCAACCCGGCAATACCCAACATCGGCAAGTCGTTAGCTCCATCACCTACAGCTACAGTTTGACGGATATCAACTTTTTCGACTTGTGCGAGTAAGCGCAGTAATTCTGCTTTGCGTTTTCCATCTACTATATCTCCTATGTAATTACCAGTCAGCTTCCCATCTATAATTTCCAATTCGTTGGCATATACATAATCGAAACCATATTTTTCTTTCAGGTAGTTTCCAAAGTAGGTAAAACCTCCGGAAAGAATAGCTAATTTACATCCACTCTTTTTCAATATATGGATAAGGCGGACCATACCTTCTGTTATTGGTAGATTTTCTGCTATTTCTTTCATTACCGATTCATCTAAGCCTTTCAATAAACCGACACGTTTTTTAAAGCTTTCGGAGAAGTCTATTTCACCACGCATAGCCGATTCGGTAATAGCTTTTACCTCAGCTCCTACCCCTGCCCGCTCCGCGAGTTCATCAATTACTTCTGTTTGAATCAGGGTAGAATCCATAT
The DNA here is from genome assembly GCF_016652235.1 of Dysgonomonas sp. Marseille-P4677. Lineage (GTDB taxonomy): Bacteria > Bacteroidota > Bacteroidia > Bacteroidales > Dysgonomonadaceae > Dysgonomonas. The sequence continues at coordinate 8,705 of NZ_JAEPKU010000017.1, read as the reverse complement.
CAAAGCACACTAAACGACGCATGCGGCGATACATACTTTCTTCTTGGAAGGCTATATCTATCCTTTGGTCGTCGGCTAATTTCATAAAATCATGTTTAAGCTTCTGAGGATCATCTACAGTGCCTCTTATAGCTAGCTCTATACATGAACGGCTCGGGCGCTCCGATTCGTCGAGAGGCATACGACCTGTTAGACGAATAATTTTTTCTATATTCAAGTGATACTTCTGACTTATCTTAGCTACAGCTGAAATTTGAGACGGGTTTAAAGTCCGCCCTAAAAGTGTAACTATATAGCGATTTTTCGTACCCTGCATACATACCCAACGCAGATACTCTTCTTTACTAATGGGTGAGAAACGAATAATCACCCCTAACTCGGTAGCCTTAAATAATAGATCTTTAATAACTTCACCTGAATTCTTTGCCTCAAACATAATGGCTAAAGAGAGCGAATGATGAATATTAGCCTGACCTATATCTAAAAGATTGGCTTCATGTTTAGCTAGTACAGCCGTTAATTCAGCCGTAACACCTGGTTTATCCTCTCCGGACAGACTAGCTAATATTATTTCTGAATCTTCCATATCTAAAGAGGAACTTCTATATTTATAATATTACGATTAATTAGTAGAATCAAGTAATGCCTTTTCGGCCGACATTACTGTATGAAATGCAAATTGGTCTACAACTTGCTGCTTTAATAAATTTATATGATCATTGTACAGGTTACCTATACTTCCCTGATGTGTATGATTTACTTTTTTATTATGTGCAAAATTACCGTTTTCGATCTCTAAACCCACTTGTTTATAAGCATCTCTAAAGGGTACCCCCTCCAACACAAGACGATTTACTTCTTCTACACTGAAAATAAGAAGATATTTAGGGTCGTCAAGAATATGTTCGTTAATCTTCACCTCATTCATCATGCGTGCAACCATCTGCAGGCAATCGTTCATCTCCTCAAATGAAGGGATAAACAATTCTTTTATTATTTGCAAATCACGAAAATATCCAGAAGGTAGATTATTTATGATCAATGTAATATCATTAGGCAGAGATTGTAGTTTATTGCATTTTGCCCGTGTGAGTTCAAACACATCCGGATTCTTTTTATGAGGCATAATGCTGGAGCCGGTTGTATATTCATCCGCAAGTTTAATAAATCCGAAATTCTGACTATTAAACAAACATGCATCATATGAAAGTTTAGACAATGTTCCGGCGATTCCGGCGATAGCAAATGCAACAGTACGTTCCATTTTACCACGTCCCATCTGCGCATACACTACATTATAATCCATAGAATCGAAGCCTAAAAGATCTGTTGTCATCTGCCTATCGAGAGGAAAAGATGACCCATATCCTGCAGCCGAACCTAATGGATTACGATTACATATTTTATATGCAGCTAAAAGCAGTTGTAAATCGTCAACAAGACTCTCGGCGTAAGCTCCAAACCATAGGCCAAAAGAAGACGGCATCGCAATCTGGAGGTGTGTATAGCCAGGCATTAAAACATTTTTATACTTCTCACTCTGAGAAAGCAGGACATCTATCAGTTTTGATACAGAATCAACCAATAGATGTATCTGATCGCGGGTAAATAGCTTTAAATCTACCAATACCTGATCGTTGCGAGACCGACCACTGTGAATTTTTTTTCCTACATCTCCAAGTTTTCGGGTAAGCATAAGTTCTACTTGTGAATGGACATCTTCAATCCCTTCTTCAATAAGAAACTCACCGGAAACGGCCACCTTATATATTTCTTTAAGCTCGGCTAAAAGCAAAATAAGCTCCTCTTTTTCGAGAAGCCCAATAGATTCAAGCATTGTAATGTGAGCCATAGAACCAAGCACATCGTAAGGAGCCAGATACACATCTAATTCACGGTCACGACCTACGGTATATGATTCAACATCTTTATTTACCTGAACATTCTTTTCCCAAAGTTTCATTAGCTATTTAATTGTCCCTTATTCAATATTTCATTATATGGCAGTTTAGCCAATCCATCAGCAACCTTATCCAGTCCAGCCTGCAATGGCTTACTGACCATAGGTTTTAAAAATGGATTAAGATCAGCCTTTATGGTTAGTTTCATTTTGGTTTCACCGTCACCGGATGATTTTAATTGTATCCACATAGTAACACCAAACGGAAGTTGTTCTCCTTCAAACTTAATTACTTTATTGGGTTCTCGTTCAACCACAACAAACTTTATTTTACCTACCGGATCTACATTTACAGTACATGAATCCGTATCGAATGTAAAATCCTTTACTTTATCCTGAGGTATTTTATCTTTAACCAATTCCAAATTATTTAGATCAGATAATACGGTATATATATCCGTATCGGCATATGGAATTGTTTTTATTTCACTTACAAATTCAGCCATAGATTTTTTTGAGGTTTATTTCCAATCAGCTGGAGCTGTCCTCCATTCTTGTAATGTTTCTAAATCAGATTCTGCAATATAGTCAATTCGTAAAGCCTCAGTCAATACTGCATCATAATTTGTCAAAGTAATCAACTTAACATCGGCTTCCTTAAATTTCTCTGTGGCAATAGGAAACCCATATGTGAAATTAGCAACCATACCAATTACTTCCGAACCATCTCTACGTATTGCTTCTACTGCTTTTAAACTGCTAGAGCCAGTGGATACAAGATCTTCTACTACTACAACCTTACTTCCTGGTTTCAATTCACCTTCTATCAGGTTTTCCAAGCCATGATCTTTCGGAGTGGCCCTTATATAAACGAAAGGCAGACCTAATGCATCGGCAACCAAGGCTCCCGGCGCAATTGCACCTGTAGCAACCCCTGCAATAGCATCAGCTTCCTGAAAATTCTCTAGAATAAGACGCGATAATTCTGTCTTTATAAATGTTCGTATTCTTGGATACGATATCAGTTTACGATTATCACAATAGATAGGTGATTTCCAGCCTGAAGCCCATGTGAAAGGATTAGAGGGTTGTAATTTGATAGCTCTGATACTAAGGAGCTTCTCTGCTGTCAGTTTTTCTAAAGTGTTCATTTTTTTATGTTTTATAAATAACAACAATCAATATTATTTAGCTACAAATATACAATTAATAGGGATAAAAAAAGACAATATAGCATAAAGAAAATGTGAATTAAAGGAAAAGAAAATCTGAAAACCAAAAGGGAGATACTCCCATGAATATCTCCCTTTGTATATTAAAGTCGTATTGGTGGATATAGCCGAAACTCCGTAAAACAGGATTTGAGTGCCTCGATCCCTTTGTAATCCACCGTGCTAAGCAACCCGAAGGTGTGGCCCGCCATTAGAATCAAAAGCTTGTCTCGGTTATTTTATTAATTGATGAGCTTCCCAATCGACCAACACGACTTAAACTAGCTTTTTATTTCTATTTCAAATATAGATAGAATAATCGGAATGTACAAATATTTTTTAGTATTTAACCGACTTACTCTTTGTACTGCATCCACAATTGGAACATCCACAGCTGCCCTTTTGTTCATTTTTGGAAAAGAAGAATCCATACACTTTATATATAACTAAAAGAGCTACAGATACTCCAATGATTCCTACAATTATTTCTTGATACATAATCTCTCCTTTTCTGAAATCAAAGGTATGGAAGAATAATTATATTGAGCGTTAATGGGGGTTAAAAGAAATAAAAAGCTCCAAGTTTTTAGACTTGGAGTTTTTCTATTTTATCAACTTATTTTATTTAGGTAAAGCTGCCGACCAATTAGCATTTTGAAGAACACCAAAACCAGAGTTTACTTCATCTGCAGGTATAGGAAATACAAATTTAGATGCATCAAAATTCTGTTTTGTTCCACCAGCTACAGAAATCAATTCACCTGTACGTCTTGCATCATAAAACCTTAATCCTTCTTGGAAAAACTCACGGACTCTTTCTTTAGAAATAAAGGTAAGCAAGTCAGCTTTTGTTGCAGGTAATTGTGTATACGCAGTAATGGCTTCATCTCTTTTTGCCGTATAAAACAAGGCTTTTTGAGCTGCTTCGATATTTTCGGCATTGGCTTCCGCTTCTGCAACAATTAAATGCATTTCTGATTTTCTAAATACAGGAATATTACTTACAGATTCTGATGTAGGTATTCCATCAAATTTCATTGGATGAGTACCATTTATTAGTTTAAGTCTAATATCTGTACTTGTAAAAAATTTATCAGTAAAGCCTGAAACCACAGCTCCTTTATATGACCCATATAAAGTATTTAATGAATTTGCAGATAGATTATCATCTGCTGTTTTACTGATAGTAAATATATCTTCATCGGTAATAGCTATTGAAGACCACATTGTAACATATCCTTCACTAGATACTGCTTTATTTCCAGCCAGATCAATTGCTTTTTGAGCTGAAGTTTTTGCTGCAGGCAAATTGCCCATATGCAAATAAACTCTTGCTTCTAACGCATATATAGCAGCTTCATTCAAATAAAATGCCGAAGGTAATTCTAATCCGAAAGTAGCTTCCGGATCATTATTAGCATCTAAAGCTTTAGTCATATGATCTTTAGCAAGTTTTATATCTGCTAATATCTGTGTATATGTTTCACCGACGGTCGCTCTTTTTACTTGTTCGAAAGCCTCTATAGGTTTATCAACAACTAACACAACACCAGGATTATCTGTTCCCGCATGATATGGCAATGCAAACACATTAGCCAAACTAAAAGTAGCTAAGGCTCTTAGAGAATAACATTGTGATGTATAAAGGTCGATATAAGCTTTTTCCTCATCCGTAAGATTACGAACTTCTGCTAATACTTTTTGGGCCCCATTAATAGTTCTTGTTGTACGATCAATTACTTTATAACCATACTCCCAAGTCTCCTCTAACTCTGCAGTTGTTTCAGAAATAACATACCTACTGAAATTAGCATAATGGCCTGAGCTTGGGCTTCCAATAGATACATCAGCAGCCATATCACCTATAGCTACAATATTTTTACCATAAAACCGATAAGTACCTAAAGCCCAATAGGCTCCAATCATACCGTTTTGCACATCTTGTACAGATTCGTAAGCCTTTTCTGTTGGAATATCCTGATAATTATCAACATCAAGACTACAAGACGTTGACAGAAGCATAGTCCCAGCAAACAATAATAAATATTTATATATTTTTTTCATGCGAATTCTTTTTTATTGATTAAAAACCTAATGTAAGTCCAAAAACAACACTTCTTGGTAGAGGGAAATTCCACCATTGTACACCATCTGCTGTAATTCCAGAAGGATCAAATCCTCTATAATTACTAGCTGAGAATGTGTATAAATTTTCGGCATTTACAAAAACTCGAGCATTGTTAATAAATGCTTTAGCTAATAAGCTTTTAGGCAAAGTATAACCTAATGTCAATGATCTGATTTTCAAATAATCTCCATCCATTAAGAAACGAGTAGATGCACTATTTTCATAGCCTGTATCCAATGCTGTTAGTCTTGGAACTGCTGCTATATCTCCCGGCTTTTGCCAACGGTTATCATACACATACTGAGTATAACCTTGAGTATAAGCTCCTCCAACTTGTTCATCGTAACGTAAATTATTACCATACACTTTACCTCCAACAGAATAATTCAATTGGAAAGCGAAATCAAAACCTTTCCATTCCAATCTTGAGCTGAAAGATCCAATAAAATCCGGATCTCCAGTACCTACATATCTCTTTTTAGCTAAATTATAGTTTGTTGTGGTTTCATCACCTTCTTCATTAAGATACCACAGTCCATCTCCTGTTTCAGGATCAACACCGGCCCACTCTTTCATTTTGAATGTATAGTATGGACGTCCTACCTCTCTTATGGTTGTAGTAGTTTCAATTGGATTATCGGTACTTAATTTTTCTATCTTATTCTTATTGTGAGAACCTGTTAATACAACATTCCATTTAAGATCTGCATTATTTATAATATTGGCGCTAACGCTTACCTCAACCCCTTTATTAGACAACTCACCTATATTGCTATAATATGAATTCAATCCAGTTGTAAAAGATGTAGGGATTGCAAACACCATATCTGTTGTTTTATGATTGTAATAATCTAGTTCTATATTTAAGAATTTAAATAAAGCAAGATCTATACCAACATTAAATTTATTTGTTTGCTCCCATTTCAATTTACTGTTACCAAATTGAAGATGTCCACTTCCTGGTAGTCCGTTATAGTTATATGCAAACCCAAATAAATTGTTAGCTGCATACCAACCGTCCATACCAATACGTCCAACTTCTTGATTACCTGTTGTACCATAGCTTGCTCGAATATTTACATTATTCAACCAATCTGCCGTAGAAGCCATAAAATCTTCTCCTGTTAATCTATATTTTGCACCCACAGACCAGAAAGGAGCCCATCTATTATCTGCTCCAAAACGGGAAGATCCATCATAACGGAAGCTTCCTGACAGGTAATATTTAGACATATAATCATATTGAACGTTCGTAAAATAAGAGTTCAATACCAATTCATTCTTAATAGTTGAAGCTGACCCCGGAACAGCGGCATTATCCACAGAGTTTAGATAATCAACAGGATAGTTCGATCCAGCCAAATAAGCTTCTTTTGAAGAAGTCCTTTGCCCTTCCTGTCCTAATAAAACATTCAAATTATGCTTTTCTTTAAATGTTTTAATATAATTCAACGTATTTGTGATAGTTAATAAATTTCTAGTTGCATTAGTATTCTCTCCCATACCTCTCATACCTTTACCTTGAGGTTGTAAGAAAGACCAATATCCAAATTCGTCCAGATAATAAATATCAGCACCAAATCTAGATGTAAAAGTTAATTCATCGGTAAAGTTCAATTGCAAATATGGAGCTAAAATTGCTCTATATTGTTTTTGGCTACTTATATCCCCAAGACTGCTTCTTTGAGCAACAGGATTATATCCATTAACAGTAGCAAAATTCCACTCTCCATTTTCGTCCTTTACATTAGTTAACGGAGACTGCATATAAGCTTGAGTGATTGGATCTGTATAATATCCACCTCCAGCACCCATATTTGTTTCTGTCAATGATAAGTTTGTATTCAAACCGTATTTAACAAACTTAGTAGGAGCCTGATCGAAATTAAAACGGAAAGAATATCTTTCCAGATCTTTACCTATAATAAAAGATTCATTATTTAGGTAATTAAAAGATAAATAATATTTAGGAGCCGTAGCATTAGCTGCACCACCCGACAAATCAATATTATATTCTTGTATCATCCCTGTTCTGGTCACCTCATCATACCAATTTGTATTATTAGCATAACTAGCGTCCGCTCCAACTAAATAAGGGTGAGTAAGAAAAGCCAAATAAAAATCTGAAGTCCAGTTTGGATTAGAATAATCCAATCCTAAACCTACCGCTTGATTATAATAATCAACAGATGAATCAGATCCGTACAAGTCATATGCATTCTGAGCTGCTTCTCTTGCTAGTTCTACAGTTTTAGTTGCATCAACCAGTTTATATCTACTATTCTGAGCCGGACGGGTTTCAAAACCAAGTTTAGCTGTGAAATTAACCGTAGGCTTTCCACTTTTTCCTTTTTTGGTAGTAATTACAATAACTCCATTAGCTGCTCTAGCTCCATAAATAGATGTTGCTGTTGCATCCTTTAATACTGTAATACTCTCAATATCACTAGAACTTAATGTTGATAGAGGACTCAACTCCTGACCTTCATCTTTTCTAGTACCCATTATATCCGATGAAACAGGAATTCCATCAATAACATAAAGGGGTTGCGTTCCTGAATTAATGGAATTACGTCCACGAATAAAAACATTGGCAGGCGCTCCGGGCTGACCTGACCCAATATTCATTTGGAGACCAGGAACCACACCATCTAAAGATTTGATGGCATTCGCATCATTTCTAGCTTCAATATTAGCCTGCCCAATAGTTGAAGCCGCACCTGCAAACGCAGCCTTCTTTGTTACACCATAGCCAGTAACCACTACGTCTCCAAGTATATTATCATCATTTTCCATAACGACATTCATACCTGAGATTGCTCTAGCCTCTACAGATTTCATCCCGACCAATGTAAATACCAATGTATTATTACCACTGGGCACATTAATAGAAAATTTACCATCCAAATCGGTTACTGTACCGACTGTAGTCCCTTTGACTACCACTGAAGCACTAATAACAGGCTCTCCGTTACTATCAACGACAGTACCTGAGATCTTAGTTGTTTGTGCTACGATAAATCCTATGCTTAGAAATAAGCAGGATAGAATTAACATCACTCTTTTCTTCATACAAACACTACTTTATAAATTAAAACACTCTAAACTGTATTAACCTTTTTAACATTTTGATGCCATTTTTGGGCTTTTAGCATCAGTTTGCTTTTCAACCGGCAAATTTAGACATTTTTCACGAATAAAAAAACTTTAGATTAATTTACACAAATTATGACAATTTGAAAGTATTACAAGTCAATAATATACAAATAAACGGCCAACAATATTAATTATTCGTTAATATCAGATCAAACTGAAAGACAATATCTATATTAAAACAATAAAAAACCCCCAGAAGTTCGACCCCAAAAATGTTAAAATTTAATTTTTAACATTCTACTGGTGAATTTTATAAAATAAAAAAGAGTAATCTAAGACTACTCTTTTCTATAAAGCTATAATTATATAT
>NZ_JAEPKU010000172.1 GCF_016652235.1 Dysgonomonas sp. Marseille-P4677 | reverse complement strand
ACATCAATGATATAGTATTATATAAAAAAAGCTATTTCTCCTTTCAGAGAAACAGCCCTTTACTCACATTAATTCTTGTTCACCTCAAATGCTTCATTGTTTTTCGTTATATATTTCATTTACCTAGATGGTAACACTTTTCTCATGAGTTCGGTAAATATTGCAGCCATCCGTTGCTGTACATATTTATCTTGACCTTCATACGGATGCCACCCGAAATCCACACCATTGATTGTTTCATTATTATGAGCATAAAGAATACTATATTGCATCTTAGTAACCGGATGTAAATGGTTCTTCGAGAATCCTATATATTTATCAAACTCGACAATCGGGAGCCCCCATCTCTGCCCTAGTATTCTAATCGATGAATTAAATTTGATACGAGCATCGTGCCAATGGGTACAGAAAATAATAATAGCCGGCTTCCCGCTCTTAGTTCCATAATACTTTGACGTTGCATCGAATTTCAAATTGTAACATTCGGTAATATAGCGCTTAATAAGATAATCATATGCTATAGCATAGTTAGACCTGTCGAAGGGAGTCTTGTAATCCTTATAATTATCCTTTAATGCCGATATATCCGCCACATCTTGATCATGAACATGCATGATAACAAAAGCATCTATAACTTCTAGTTCTTCTGTTGTATATAGCTTTCCTTCCGCCATCAGATTAGCTGCATCTACTATAGCCGTACCACCTACAGCCCTATTTATTGGTTTTGCATTCAAGTCTTTACAAGCTAATTCGAACCATCCATTGTTAGATGAGGCAAAAGATGCCCCCGTAAGAAAAATTGTATATTTATCTTCAATCTTTTCAGTTTGGCCTCTTCTATTCTGCGAAAAAACACCCAGACTTGTGAAAACAAGAAGAGAGAGACAGAGTAATAATTTATTCACTGTAAATCTATTTTTATTTATTCTACTTATTAAAAAAAAAGAAAAGGAGCTCTATTCTTCATAAAACTCCTTTTCATCTATTCATGAAGGTTCTAGTCAATATATGCTAACACCTGATTTTTTTGAACTTTTGCTCCTTGCTTAGTTTCAATTTGGATAATTTTACCGGAAGCTAAAGCTTTTACTTCTTCTATTCCATAATAAGTCTGGATAAAGCAAACAACATCTCCTTCTTTCACTTGTGTTCCTATAACCGGAGCAGAAGATACATCATCTACATCTATTTGCCAGATAACCTGTCCGGTTACTGTAGACTGTAATGGTTTTGCATTTGGATATTTTTGTTGTACCGCTTCTGCATCGAATGCCGGAACTTCTATAACCTGACGTGTTACAATAATTGGAGCACCGGCTTTTTCTTTTTGTTTCTCCAGATCTTCATTGAAACGCTCTTTAGCCAATCCTGATCTATAATCACGATATTGACGATCATGCATTGCCAACTCAAATAGCTCTTCGTCATCTTGGCCATAATCCCATCCTTTTTCATCCATCTCTTTACGGTAAGTATCAAGTGCATCCGGATATTCATCTTGAGGATTTCCTGTATAGAACTCTAGATTTTTAGCTTTGGCAAGTTCAATTATTTCATCATCAAGTTTACCTGGAAGTTGGCCAGCTCTACCAAGAATCATATTCCAGCTATCTTTATCAATATTAGAGAAGCGTGGTTGACCTTGCGCCATCGCAAAGATATTCATCAATGCGATATTCTTTGTATACTGACTAAATGGAGTTACTAATGGTGGATAACCAAGCTTAGGCCAAATATATTCTACCTCCTCAAACAATTGAACAACCAAGTCATTCAGAGAAACTTCTGCTTTGCCATTACTACGCAAAGCCATATTAATAGCAGGGTGCATAGTACGCAAGTCGGCCATCATCGACCCCATCATACCGCCAGGAAGACCACAGCCAACAAGTAATGAATTCATTATCTTATTAGATGGATCGATCCAATAACCTAAAAAGTCATCGATGAAAGATTGAGTTAATGCACGAGCCTCCATATAGGCACTCATCTTAATCTCAGGAACGGAGAAACCTGCATCCTTCAACATAGCCTGTATAGTAATAATATCGGGGTGAATCATACCCCAAGCCAATGGATCTATAGCAGTATCAAGATAGTCTGCTCCGGCACGCGCAACCTCTAACATAGATGCTACTGAGAAGCCAGGACCAGTATGTCCGTGATATTCGATCGGAATATTTGGATGACGATCTTTCAACGCTTTAGTCAATTTACCTAAAAAGGCAGGTCGACCAACACCAGCCATATCTTTTAAACAGAATTCATCAGCACCAAAATCGACTAACTTATCTGCAAAATTTACATAATAATCAACTGTATGAATTGGGGAGTGTGTAATACAAAGAGCAGTCTGAGAAATCATGCCGGCTTCTTTAGCATATTTCACTGATAATTCCAAATTACGAGAATCATTCAGTCCATCAAAGGAACGGGATATATTAGTACCCTGTGCATGTTTCACCTTAAACATCAGTTGACGAACATCTTTTGGAACAGGATACATGCGTAAAGCATTTAACCCACGCTCTAACATATGTGTTTGAATACCTACCTGATTAAAAGGAGCGGTCCATTCACGAACTGCTTTATTAGGATTCTCCCCATACATTAAATTTACCTGTTCGAAAGCTCCCCCGTTTGTTTCTACACGGGCAAAACAACCCATATCGATAATCACAGGTGCAATTTGTGTTAATTGGTCAACACGTGGCTGGTATTTTCCTGACGATTGCCACATGTCACGATAAACGAGACTGAATTTAATTTCTCTTCCCATAGCTTGTTTTACATGTTATATTGAAAAGGAGCAGTGCTAATTCATTCACACACACCCTAAAATCTATTAATTCATCAACTGTATATCAATCTATTGATTGCCTTACAAATTTAAGTTTTTATCTCTGAATAAAGAATAAAACAATCATTAAAATTGTCAATTTGTCACGAAAAAAATATAATTCAGAAAGATTTACCTAAATACTTTTTTAGTTTGCACACGACAAGCAAAAATGCGCAATCTTTTTGATTTAAAAACAGACATATACAAGTTTTATTAATAACATGGAAACACCCCACATCCAACAACATATTTATAATCGTACATCCAATTCCCCAACAACTACAGGGTGTAAGACTCTGCGTGGAGTCGGAGTATTATTTGCCGGTTCCGGATCTAAGCCATCAGCACAAGGAAAATCCTCCCAAGTCATTTTTATATAGTATTTTCCGGCACCAGAGCTCCTGAATGAATAAGTTATATTATTCAACCCGGCATTCCCCATATCTACTTCTGTTGTTGTACCTGCTTTAACATAGCTCCATTTTACAACCCTGAGAGGTAACTCGCCAGAGGAATAATCATAATCATTATCCGCAGTTCTTTTGTAAATTTTAGCTCTAATTTCATAAGTACCACTAGAGGTAGTATTCCCTGCCCAATAATCTTGCAAAAGATTATCATATAGATCTACAGTTATCGTTTTCGATTTTTCACAACCTAAGGTTTTATGTTTATAATAAACAGTAAAACTATATTTTCCAATTCCAGTAGTCAATACAGGAAACTCATAGGTTAAATCGGCTGAAGTTGCTGACGGAATTACCTGCTCCGTAGCTCCCTCTTTAGTGACAGTCCATCTATCGACAATAATGTTGTCAGTTGTTCCGGTAAGAGAAGAAGTGAAATTTAGAGCTCTCCCGGTATATCCACAAGATGGTCCATTTACAACTACATCAAAACCTGTACAAGGATCAAAGCATGGCTTTGGTAGCCTTCTCCAAATATTCTCTGTCCAAACATAGACCCCTGGACATATATGAGGATGAACTGTATTCATATTATATACGATAAGGCCCAAATGCATTTGATCTTGTTTTTGTTTTTTTACAGGATCATCATAATCTGGATGAGGAGAGGTTGTTTGAGGTTCAAACATAGGGTAAAGATTTGTTATGTCTGTCAGGTTCACTCTAGGCAACATTAAACCTTTAGTAGAATTAGCAGATGATTGATCCGTCTGCTTTATATCCAATAATGCGCCTGAGGTTGGCGAAATACCACTGCCTATAGTAATCTGCGAATAACCTAACACACTGATAAGCAGACCACATAAAATAAGCATTGATTCGATTCTTCTTTTTTTGATCATGAGAGTTTTAGTTATAGTGAAGTTTTGTTTTTAATAAAAAATAAGGTTCTCTATTAGTCAAGGGCTAAATTAGCCTTTATAATTATTATAAACAAAGATATGCAGCAGTTTTGTATATGATAACAAGGGTAAAGCGTGTGCAGCGACAGCATCATTGTAAAATAAAGAAAGTATCAGGCAGTTGCCTGATACTTTCTTTTATTAGTGTTTATATTGTTTATTGATTCCCTTTCAACGCTTTATCCATTGCAGCAGCAGCCTTACGGCCATCCCCCATCGCCAAGATAACCGTTGCGCCTCCACGCACGATATCTCCGCCCGCATACACGTCTGGTAAAGCAGATTGCATTGTTTCTTGATTAACAATAATTGTACCCCATTTAGAAACTTCAAGCCCTTTAAAAGTAGAAGGAATTAAAGGATTAGGAGAAACCCCTACACTTACGATTACCTGATCCACTTCAAACCATTCTGTAGCACCTTCAATAGAAACGGGCTTACGACGTCCTGAAGCATCCGGCTCTCCCAGTTCCATCTTTTGAAGAAGCATGCGCTGAACACGACCATTTGCATCCCCCTCATACTTTATAGGATTATGGAGTGTATAAAATTCGACTCCTTCTTCCTTAGCATGTTTAACTTCTTCTATTCGCGCAGGCATCTCTTCCTCCGAACGGCGATAGATTATATATGCTTTTTCAGCACCTAAACGTTTTGCCGTACGCACAGCATCCATAGCTGTATTTCCGGCTCCGATAACAGCAACCTTCTTACCCATTTGCACTGGTGTATCACTTTCCGGATTAGATGCATCCATCAGATTGACACGAGTCAGAAATTCGTTAGAAGACATCACTCCTATTAGGTTTTCACCGGGAATATTCATAAAATTTGGCAACCCTGCTCCACTGGCTGCAAAAATTCCTTTAAAGCCTTCATTATGTAGATCTTCATGGGATATAGTCTTTCCGACAATACAATTATTGATAAACTTTACACCCATTTCACGAAGAACATTAATCTCTACATCAACTATTTCGTTCGGCAAACGAAACTCCGGAATACCATATTTGAGTACACCTCCAATTTCGTGCAATGCTTCAAAAACAGTCACATCGTAACCTAGTTTTGCCATATCTCCGGCAAAAGCTAAACCTGCAGGACCTGAACCCACAACAGCAATTTTGATTCCATTAGCAGGTGCCAACTCCGGAATTGCTATCTTCCCACTTTCCCGTTCATAATCTGCAGCAAAGCGTTCAAGATTACCGATTGCCACCGGTTCTTTTTTCATTTTCTGAATATAGATACACTTCGATTCGCATTGTTTTTCCTGCGGACATACACGTCCACAAACAGCGGGCAATGCGCTTGTTTCTTTCAACACTTTTGCTGCCTCAAGAAAATCGCCTCGCTCTATATTCTTTATAAATATAGGTATATTAATACTTACCGGACAACCCTCCATACATGTAGGATTTGCACAATCTAAACACCGAGCTGCTTCATAAACTGCCTGCTCTACAGACAAGCCCAGATTAACTTCGTCCCTAAGAGAATGGCTTCTTACTTCTGCATCGAGTTCGGGCATATGTACACGTGGCCTATCGCCACGCTCTTTTGCTTTCATACTTTTGCGAAGTTCTTCCCTCCATGGTTCACTTCGTCTGGCTTGTATATATTCTTGATCTGTCATAATCTTCTAATAAGTTGATAAGTAATGATTCGTAAATTGAAAATAATTTATTCAGTAAAATGATTTTTCTGCAAATCATTCCATACTTAACTGTATGCTTTCAATCTCATTAGCATTTCGTCAAAATCCACCTCATGGGCATTAAACTCAGGACCATCGACACATACAAACTTCGTTTTACCTCCAACTGTGATACGACATGCACCGCACATACCTGTTCCGTCTACCATAATAGTATTCAGAGAGGCCATAGTCGGTATATTATATTTTAGAGTAAGTAATGAAACAAACTTCATCATAATAGCTGGGCCAATAGTAACACACAGGTCTACTTTTTCTCTATTCAGTACCATTTCGATACCATTTGTAACTAAGCCTTTATGTCCATATGATCCATCATCAGTCATTACAATAACTTCATCTGAATATTCAGCTACTTGTTTTTCTAAGATCACCAAATCTTTATTTCTGGCAGCTAATACTGAGATCACTTTATTTCCTGCTTTTTTCATAGCTTCGATAATAGGCAACATAGGAGCAATACCTACCCCACCACCGGCACAAATAACTGTTCCATAATTTTCTATATG
Source organism: Dysgonomonas sp. Marseille-P4677 (assembly GCF_016652235.1). Lineage (GTDB taxonomy): Bacteria > Bacteroidota > Bacteroidia > Bacteroidales > Dysgonomonadaceae > Dysgonomonas. The sequence continues at coordinate 1,103 of NZ_JAEPKU010000172.1, read as the reverse complement.
GGTCGCTTGCCCTAAAGGACCAACAACATCAGTTATATATTCTCCAACATTAAGGTCACAAATCTTTTTCGAAGATGCACCTACAGCCTGAATAACAATAGTAATAGTACCTTTAGCCACATCCGATGCAGCAATTGTAAGAGGAATACGCTCCCCCTTTTCGCCTACACGAACAATTACAAAGTGTCCGGCTTTACGACTCCGTGCTATCAGAGGCGCTTCTACCTCAAATTTCACCACATTTTCAGAGAAATACTCTTTGTCAACAATTTTATTCATTCAGAATACTAGTTTAAGAACTATATAGTTTTTATGATTAGTTTTTAAGTGATCGATCTGTAAACTTTTCTCTTCTTCTTTTGTTATATTAAAATAATAGCAAAACACAGGAAAGATTATCAAAATGCAGGCATAACATAACATCTCTACCTAACAAACAAAGAAATCTGTCCTTTTACCAAGACAAATTCCATAGAATTCACAAAGTTACTACAAAAGTTTATTTACAAGGTAAACATCTCTTATAAAATATTATTTTTAATCTTCTAGTTTATATTTTTATCAAAAAAATCGACAATATTCCCGTACCCATCTATTTTCAGCTTCTTTCGGATTGCCGACTTTTTCATTTGAATAGTATTCACACTGAAGCCTAATATAATCGCAATCTCACTATTAATCAAGCCTGCATATGTAAGACAATAAATCTTCACCTCTGTCTCATCTAAATCCGGATACTTTGCACGTAATACATCAGGAAAACCTTTATATAATTTATTTAAAGTATCATAAAGCATATCCCAATCAAGGGAGTTTTCATTATAAACTATATCATTAACTTTCTTAAGCAACCGTCGCCCTTGTTTCTTTTCTTCTTCAATAAGATGACTTTCTAAAAGAGCTACTTTCTTGAATATATCAAAATGCTGAAATAAGACTTTTTTAAAAGAATCCTCCTTTTCATCGTAATTATCGACAATATCTTTCAAATGATAAATTTTCCCCTGAGCATCTGCTAAAGCTTCTTTATTCTTAACATTTTTACGATAGAAGATAAAACTCATCACTAATATTAATAGAACTAAAACAAGAATAATTAGTAA
>NZ_JAEPKU010000171.1 GCF_016652235.1 Dysgonomonas sp. Marseille-P4677 | reverse complement strand
CTTTTTAAGTAAATAACTATTAATATTTTAATTTATGAGAAACATTGTAAAACTTCTTACAAAAAGGGTTACGATCTTTTGCCTAATGCTTTGTTTCACTTCCATGCTGACAATAGCAGCGAAAAGCACTGAAGGAACAAACTCACAATCAAGCATTAATCAAAACCCGGCCAATCAGGAAAAGAAAAGAGTAACAGGTCGTGCCACCGACGCCAAAGGTGAGCCGTTACCGGGAGTTAGCGTTATTGAAGAAGGTACTCAGAATGCAACAATTACCGATGTTGATGGATTATACGAAATCAATGTGAAAAACGGCGCAACAATAAACTTTATCTATGTCGGATTCGAAACCGGATCTGTAAGAGTCGGTAGTAGCTCTGTATATGATATATCCTTAATGGAGAAAGTGAACGAATTGAATGAAACAGTCGTTACAGGATACGGCGTTCAGAGGAAAATCAGTTCGATTGGTGCTCAATCGACACTAAAAATGACCGATACCAAGGCTCCTACAGGAAGCTTATCTACTGTTCTTGCAGGTAGGCTGTCCGGTATCGTAGGGGTACAACGTACAGGTGAACCCGGAAAAGATGCCGCCGATATCTGGATTCGCGGAATCTCTACCCCCAATGGTGCAACCCCATTGATATTGGTTGATGGAGTAGAACGTCCGTTTAATGAAATCGATCCGGAAGATATAGAATCAGTAACTTTGTTGAAAGATGCATCGGCAACTGCTGTATATGGGGTGAGAGGTGCCAATGGTGTTATCATCATAAAAACGAAGCCTGGTATTATAGGGAAACCGGTAGTAAGTGTCGATTACTATGAAGGCTTTAACCGTTTCACAAAAGCACCGGAACTAGCAGATGGTATTTCCTATATGGAAGCTGCGAATGAGGCTTCTTACAATATGGGACGAGGACTTTATAAAAATTACTCACAGGATTATATAGAAAATACACGTTTAGGTAATGACAAGCTGCTATACCCTAATGTGAATTGGAGAAAAGAAGTATTCAACGATTGGGCTCATTCCCGAAGAGTAAATGCCAATATCAGGGGAGGTAGTCAGATGGCTCAGTTCTATACATCTCTCAGCTACTATAACGAGACGGGGATGATAAAATCCAATGATTATGAAAGTTATGATTCTAAAATCAACTATGAGCGCTACAATATCACTTCCAACTTAAATGTACAGCTCACCCCAACTACTAAAGTTGATGTCGGAGTACAGGGATACTTGTCATACGGCAATTATCCGGCTATATCTTCACAGGATATATTTTCTTCCACCATGGAAGTAAATCCGGTAAAATATCCTGTAATGTTTGTCGTTGACGGTGTTCAGTATGTTCCGGGAACTCATACACAAGGTGCCGAGCGAAATCCATATGCAGATGCAACAAAACGTGGCTACCGTAATGAAATGAAAAACAGGATACAGTCAAATATCAGGGTTACACAGGATTTGGATTTTCTGACCCAAGGCTTAAAACTATCTGCAATGTTTGCATTTGATGTTGAAACAACACGTGAGAGGTCGTACGGTAAAAGGGAAAATACTTACTACTTCGCAAACAGAAACAATCCTTACGATGAAAACGGTAATCCTATTCTGGCAGCCACCTGGAACAATGGTTCTACAGTATTAGGCTATGGGAAAAATTTTGCAGGTCAGCAAAAAGATTATTTTGAAGCTTCTCTAAACTATGAGAGAACGTTTGGTGAAGATCATCGCGTGGGTGCAATGGTTATTTATACACAGGAAAATAAAACATATAATGAAGCTAATTCTATTATAGAATCAATACCATTCAGACTACAAGGGATCGCCGGTAGAGCTACTTATTCGTGGAAAGACCGCTATTTTGCAGAATTCAATATCGGTTATAATGGTGGTGAAAACTTCCCTAAAGACAGACGTTTCGGTACATTCCCCGCTGTAGGTGTGGGTTGGGTAGCTTCTAATGAATTGTTCTGGGATCCGTTGAGAAATGCTGTATCATTCTTTAAATTGCGTTATACTCATGGTAAGGTAGGTAACGGTAGGACAGGTACTAACTTGGGTGATAGACGCTTTATGTATATCGAGCAATATGAATGGAACGGAGATTACGGTTATTCTTTCGGTACTAATGGCAGAACAGGTGTAAGAATCTCCAATCCAAGTACTAGCTTGGGATGGGAAGTTGCAACTAAACAAGACCTAGGTCTCGATATAAAACTATTGAAAGACGATTTATCTCTTACTGTAGATTTTTATAAAGAAAAAAGAACAGACATTCTATTGTTGAGAGATCAATCTTTACCGGGATATGCAGGCTTCCAGGCTGTACCTTATGGCAACGTAGGTGAAACAAAAACAATAGGTGTAGACGGTAATATTGATTATTACAAAAAACTGAATAATGACTGGGCATTGACCTTACGTGGAAATATGACATGGGCTAAGCCTGAATGGGTCGATAATGATATTCCGGATAGAGAATACGCATGGAGAAACAGAAAAGGTTTTAGTTTGACATCGGTAGAAGGATACACTGCTGTCGGACTCTATACTCAGACCGATATAGATAAAATAAATGCATGGAATGCATTGTCTTCGGCAGAAAAAGCAAATACTCAACAACCTTTTCCAACTCCTCCGACAGTAGGAATGAGCGATGTTAGAGCCGGTGATATTATGTACAAAGACATGAATGGAGACGGAAAAATAGATGATAATGACAAATCATGGTTGGGAAATGGAGATGTACCTGAAATCAACTACGGATTTGGATTTAATCTTGACTATAAAGCCTTTTCGATAGGGGTATTATTCCAGGGTACAGCTGAGGCTAATCGCTTTGTGGGAGGTATAGTAAGACCATTCAATGATGCCGGGAACGGAGCCGTTTACAGTAATATCGAAGACCGTTGGACTGAAAGTAACCCTAGCCAAAATGTATTTTATCCTCGTTTAGCTTATGGTAATGACGCTTTGGGTAACCAAAATAACTTCCAAAATAGCACATGGTGGCTGAAAGATATGAGCTTCTTCCGCCTAAAAACTCTCCAGATGACTTACCGCTTGCCTCAAAACTGGTGCAGAAAAGTACATCTGAAAAATGCAAGTGTTTACATGATGGGTCTGAACCTGTTTACATTATCAAAATGGAAACTTTGGGATCCCGAATTGAATACTGACAATGGAACTAAATATCCTAATACAACATCTTATACAATCGGAGTTAACTTCAACTTCTAAAATATAATGACTATGAATAAAAAATATATAAGCGTTTTTACCGGGATACTCATGCTATTTGGACTCAGTTCTTGTAGCGACTATCTGAATCAAGTACCAACAGATATCACCTCCTTGGAGAAAGTATATGAGACCCGCAGTGGTGTACAGGACAATTTGGCTACAGTCTACTCATCTATGCCGGCCGAGTTTGAGGACCGATGGACAGCCTCGGGAGGAGCGAATGGTACTTCAGGTGCATGGAATGCAGGATGTGACGATGCCGAGTTTGTTTGGGATTTTAATGGAGCTCAGACTATAAACAACGGTTCTTTGACCTCAGAAACAGGATTTGTGTACAGTTATTGGCATAAATGGTATAAAGGAATCCGGGCTGCCACTTTGTTCATGGAAAATATCCATATCTGCAAGGTTCTCGAACCCGGCGATCTTGAGCAATGGACAGCCGAAGCCAGAGCTGCAAGGGCTATTTATTATTACTATCTGCTTAGACTATACGGACCTGTTCCTATTATAGAAACTCCGATCTCCGAACAAGCACCTATCAGCGAATTGAATACATCAAGAAACAGTGTGCCCGAAGTTGTGGCATATATCCTTTCCGAACTGGATGCAGCCATTAATGGCGGATTGATAAGCAATATAAAACAAAGCAGTTCTGAAACAATCACTTCAGGTGATAAAGGATTAGGACACATAGATAAAGTTATTGCAAGAGCGTTTAAGATTCAGGTCAGGATGCTTGCGGCGAGTGACTTATTCAATGGCTCTAACAGTTATTATGCATCATTGACTAATCCTGATGGTAAAAAATTATTCCCGTCATATTCCGATAGCGAGAAGAAACAATTATGGGCAGAAGCTGCTGAAGAAGCCAAAACTTTTATTCAGGATTATGTAGGCAGAGGATATGAACTGACCCGTAAGTATACCAATGGCAATTTGGATCCTTATCTGTCTTATCGCGAAGCAGTCAGAGGTGCAACATCGGAACTGACAGATTTCGGAGGAACGACTTCTGCAGCAGAAATGATATGGTTCAATAAACAAGGTAATGCAAGCACGATGCATTATAACAGAACTCCGAAACATTTTGGTTTTGCCGACGGAGTTCGTTGTTCGGGAGGTATGGCCGCAACACAGGAATCTGTTGATGCTTATTTTATGTCTAATGGGCTGAAACCTATCACTGGATATCAGTCTGATGGCAAGACTCCAATAATAAACACAGCGTCAGGATATACTGAGAGTGGTTTCTCAACTGCAGACTACAAAGATCCTGTAACTGGACGCGTATTAGCACCTAAAGGTGTATGGAATGCATGGGTAAACAGAGAACCTCGATTTTATGCAGATATAACATTCGACGGACAGAAATGGCTGTATGAAGGTTCAGGGGTGGTTTATACTGGCTTACAAAACACAGGAAACTCGGGTAGAGGTACAGGAAACACCAATGACTATTCTAAATCAGGATACGTTGTACGAAAATCTGCTCCTCTTACCGTTTGGGGTAATAATGACAGAGTTTCTATCATGCTTCGTTTGGCCCAGATATATTTGGATTACGCTGAGGCTCTGAACGAAAGTAATCCGGGAAATGCTGATATCCTTAAATATGTGAATTTGATTCGTGAACGTGCAGGTATACCTCAATACGGTTCTGGCGCGGGAAAAATAGTAATATCCAACGATCAGGCCACAGTAAGGCAAGCTATACGCAACGAACGTCGCGTGGAATTGGCATTCGAAAGTTGTCGCTACTTCGATGTACGCAGATGGTGTACTGCTGAAAATGCTTCAAGTCTTGATTACCAAGGTAAAGCAATCTATGGTATGAACATAGATAAAGATGGAGAGGATTTCTTTGTCCGTACAAAAGTTGAAGACAGAGCTTTTAGCAAGAAGAACTATTTCTTCCCTCTTCCTCTTAAAGATTTGGTTATCAATAAGAATTTAGTCCAAAATCCGGGTTGGTAATTTTTTTATCATAGTAGGGGCATTACGTATGTCTCTACTATGATAAAAGTTAAGTTAGTGCACCGGAATAAATTCTGTAAAATCATGATTAAAATATTACTGAAAATGATGAGAAGAATATTCTTTCTCATAATGTTCTGCTTATTGTTTCTAACCTGTTCCGGCGATTCCGATAATAATGGTGATACGAAAGGGAATCCTTACGAATTGAAAGAATTTACAGAACAGGATGCAACAATGGCCATCGATGCATTTAATAACCAGTTTTTAAACACATCGACACAGATATATTATACCAAGTCTAATAAGGAAGGTGTTGCCGCTATCTGGACTCAGGCTATATATTGGGATATGTTGATGAATGCCTATAAAAGAACAAAAGATCAGAAATATTATACAATGATTGAAAACTTTTATCTGGGTGCGTATAATTATTATGACAAATATAATTGGAACAATCCTATAGTCTGGTTTATTTACGATGATATCATGTGGTGGGTAATGTCTTTTGCCAGAGCATATGAAATTACAAAAGATCAGAAATATCTGGATTATTCCATCACAGGTTTCGAAAGAGTATGGTCTGGAGCACCTGGTATCGACAGCGGCTCTTACGATCCTGTAAATGGTGGAATGTATTGGGGGTGGAAATCCGACCAAAGAGGTAAAACCGCCTGTATCAATTACCCAACAGTAATTGCTGCAATGACACTTTACAATATTACCAAAGATGACTCATATCTTGATAGAGCAAAAGAAATATATGCATGGAGTCGCAATGTTTTGTTCGATAAAAGCAGCGGACGTGTGGCCGACCATAAGGTAGGTACCAATCCCACAAATTGGACATTGCATATATATAATCAGGCAACATGTATTGGAGCAGCTGTTTTATTATATAAGGAAACAAAAGAAGAACAATACCTGAATGATGCTATCCTTACTGCAGATTATACAAAGAACAATATGTCGGACAGTAAAGGTATTTTATCTTTCGAAACAGGTATAGAGCAAGGTATTTATACGGCCATTTTTTCTCAATATATCATTCGCCTGATTGAAGATGGCAACCAGACGCAATACATAGAATGGATGCGATATAATGCGAATAAAGGATGGAGCAATAGAGATTCTCGCAATCTCACCTATAAGGACTTCAACTCAGCATGTCCTACCGGAGTTATCGAAGTATACGATGCTAGTGCTTGTCCGGCTCTGATGCAAGTAATACCATCAAAAAAATAAATGAATATGAAAAAGAATGTATTGATTATATGCCTTTTGGTGTTGGGCCTCCAAGTGGAAGCCCAGACAAGCGACAATGTCAAGACCACTTTTCAGACATCTCGCGAATGGCGACCTACTATAGATACAAGGGCGGATGCCGCAATGGTATATGGGGTAGGTGGAAACCCCTCCGATAAATCGAAAAGAATAGTCTTTGAGGATCGTGTCAAATCTTGGCGCGATAGGGGATATATAACTCATTTTATGACGGGAATAGCTTGGGGTGAGTATCAGGACTACTTTACAGGAGAATGGGATGGGAAAATGCATCTCGACGAAGGACAGGTACAGCAAAACGGTGATACTATATGGCATGGCCATATGGTACCTTATATTGTGCCGACTAAAAACTATCTGAATTATATAAAGGAAAAGCATGTTAAAAGAGTCATAGATGCAGGTATCGACGCAATTTTTATGGAGGAGCCCGAATTCTGGGCACGCGCGGGATACAGTGAGGCTTTTAAGCGGGAGTGGCGAGATTATTATGGGTTTGAATGGCGACCGCAACATGAGTCACCGGAGAACACGTATTTGTCCAGCAAACTGAAATATCATTTATATTACAATGCTTTGAACGAGGTATTTACTTATGCTAAGGAATATGGAAAGAGCAAAGGGATGGATGTAAAGTGTTATGTCCCTACGCATTCTCTGGTAAATTATTCGCAATGGATGATTGTTAGCCCGGAAGCTAGCTTGGCTTCGTTGCCGTGTGTGGACGGATATATTGCCCAAGTGTGGACGGGGACTTCACGTGAACCTAATTTCTTTAACGGGCAGAGAAAGGAAAGAGTTTTTGAAACCGCATTTTTAGAATATGGATCGATGGAATCGATGACTGCTCCGACAGGACGTAAGATGTTCTTTCTTACAGATCCGATAGAAGATTGGCCAAGAGATTGGGTGGATTACAAGAAGAATTACCAGGCTACATTTACCGCACAACTTCTGTATCCGAACATAGCGGATTATGAGGTGATGCCATGGCCGGAACGTATATATGAAGGACTTTACAGAACGAGTCCAGATAGTGATAAGAG
>NZ_JAEPKU010000170.1 GCF_016652235.1 Dysgonomonas sp. Marseille-P4677 | reverse complement strand
ATAGACTATTATGTTAGGGATAACTAAACAAAAGAATAAAGGGCCGATTCTTTAAGGCTAAAAATCAGGCATTAATATAACAATAAATTATAGCTCCAACCGAATTTAAAGCCTGAGGAAAATCCTTTGTTTACATTATATGGATATCCTCAGACTTTCTTGTTTTTTGAATTTATAGCTTATTAATTTACAAATCTATTTATTCAACAAATACTTAATAAATAGATATCCTCCGAAAATCTGTAAAAGCATTCCCGGTATTCCCATCCGAAAATCCTGTATAGCCAATTCTAAATTACCTACAAATGCCCATTCGCCCAATGTACCTAGAATCTGGTAAGACAGTACAACTATCATCAGAATAAGAATAGAAATACGTTGATACTTTTTAGCTGCAAAACCAGCTGCTAAAGCAAGTAGTACAGACTTGAACATAATCACAGGCAATACCGTAGCCATAGGCATACCAAATAACAAATAATTGATTAATGGTGATAAAATAGCGGTTAATAGTCCTACTCTCCACCCATATTTATATGCTCCTATAAGTGTAAAAAAATAGATCGGCAACAATGTAAATCCGCCATTAGGCACAAGGTGGCACAATTGAGGTAAAAGGATGTTGCCAACAATAAAAAGTGATGCGACTAAATAGGTTTTTGCATTTTTATATTCCAATGAATATAGTTTTAAAGCTGTTGTTTCCATTTGATTATATATTTACATTAGAAATTTAAATTTATTCCTCCCATACATGTAGCCTTCGGCAGAGGATAGCCTACATTTATTTCGTAACGCTGTGCCAGTAGATTTTCTCCTCTAACAAAAAGATCGATTCTCGGATGTAAACGATAACTACCTCTCAGATTCCACAAGGTAAAACATTCTTCCTTTTCGGGAGTAACTGATGTGTAAAGTCCATTTACATATTGTAAACCCGTCGATACATTCCATTTTCCCTTTGAATAATTTACCCCTACATACAATTTATGTTTAGGAGCAGCTACAACAGGATATACCATTCTCAGCCAACTATAATTTGTCGAGATTTTCCATGATGAATTAATTTGATAAGCTACATTAGTCTCTATGCCCCAGTTCTCAATCTTCCCTGTATTAATATTCATTGGCCGTCCATTGACAGGTAAAGTTTGGATAATATTGTCTCCATTAATATAAAAGAGATTCAATCCGTACGAAAAAGTATTATTCAACAACCGTTGTGAATAAGAAAGCTCATAGTTAATTAATCTCTCAGGCAATAAATCAGGATTCTGAGGTACGAACATATAAAGCTCGCGAATAGTAGGATTCCGAAATCCTTTACTTATCATAGCTTTCAACTCTGACGAGCGAGATAATTGTAATGCTAGTCCACCCTGAGGAATCCACTCTGTACCTGTTACTGAATGATGGTCTGCACGTAACCCTATATCAAAAGTCAGACTGTGCCCAAGCGACTGACGCATACTTACGTAACCTGCAATTTCATTTTCCGATTTATCTGCAATATCCATACGTTTATCCGCAAACTGATTCCATGCATCACCTCCGAAATGTTGGTAATCAATACCCAATGTTATACGATTTCCCTGAAATAAGTTTATACTCTGATACCATGTAATGCCTAACATTAAGTCCTTAGAATTAAACTTATAATCTTTCGGTAGCTCGCCATTCTTATAGCCATCGTTAATATTATGGCGTCCCCAATTATAAAAAAACTTGAGAGCTCCGGAAGTTTTACGATAATTATTTTCAAGCGAGAAGGATGCCATTCCTCTGGTAATACGAGAATCGTTATCTAAAACCAAATTAGTCACTGCACCTGGATTAGAAGCATTGAAGTGGGTAATATTTACATCGGCAAATGTTTTCCATATATTACTGAAATTATATCCAAGTTTTGTATAGCCTCCATATTGTTCAAATTTCATATCCTTCCGATGCCCATCGGTACGATTGTATGAGGCTGTAACTATACTACTAAAGCGTCCTTTATATAGACGATTCACCCCTTCTGTCATTAGCGTATTATACGAACCATAACTTATTCGCACATTACTATTTACTTCATCTTGATATTTCACAGGAGTTACTATATTAATTACGCCCCCCATAGCATTAGAGCCATAAAGCACTGAGGCCGGACCTCTCAACACCTCAACTCTATCAGCCAACATCGATTGATACGCATCTGCAATAGGATGTCCCATCAATCCCATATACTGAGGATGTCCATCTATAAGCACGAGCAATCCCGCCGTAGGACTACCTCCTACTCCACGCAAACTCATACCTCCTGCTGCACCCGTCGACACACCATATCCCAATAAGCCTCTACTTGTTGTAAAGAAACCTGGTACCAGCTCAGTTAATACAGGAAGTAATGATTGCTCATATCGACTTCTTATTTGTTCATTATTAACAATAGATACAGTCATGGGTAAGTGGCGTATATCCGTCTCATTACGAGTGCCGGTTATAACTACTTCTTCTAAGTTATAGCTCTTTTTTACAGATATACTATCTTTCTTATTTTGTCCAAAAACATAAGTATTCAGGCAGTTACTAATAAGTATAATATAGATTATCTGTTTTCTCATTTCAAGTGTTTGAGCTCCTTTGCTGCATTTTTGTAATAAACTCTTTAATTAAAGGGAAAATGGTTTCTGACGTTTTCTCCTGATAACACATTTTTTCTATCGGACACCAATCAGTTTTATCTCTATTCTCGATAAAAGGAACCACCTTCCCAAAATCAACTTTGATATCAGACTCATTCAACAGAGCCAGAGCAGGCTCGCTAATAATATCAGTATACAGTTCTTTTACCTTTCCTAATATCATTAATGCAGCAGCAGCTTTCCCCACGACTTTATCTGCGATAGAGGCTCCTGCAAGAAAAGCCGTATCGTTATTCAATAATTGGTATAGATCAGCAATTCCACGTTGTGTAAAAGTGCGAATCTCTTTATTAGAAATCACACAAGAATAACCTCCTTGATGTAATAATTCTACGATTTCTTTCATTATAAAGTTTCTTGTTTTAATTGCTCAACAAACTGATCTATTCGATGCAATTCCTTCGTAACATCAATTCCTTGCGGACAAAGAGGTATGCATTGATTACATCCAATGCAATGACTAGCTTGCCTAAGTTTTGGAACACGGCGATCGTATCCCACCAAAAATGCCTGACGTGCTTTACGATAGTTCTCGTCCTGACGGTCTTTCGGCACATTCCCTTCATTCACACAACGATTGTAATGTAGAAGTACGGCAGGAATATCAATTCCATAAGGACAAGGCATACAATATTGGCAATCGTTGCATGGTATAGTCGGATATTTTAGCATTATCTGCGCCGTATCTTCCAGAAAATCTTTCTCTTCGTCTGTTAATGGTTTAAGAGGTGAATAAGTACGAATGTTATCTTGCAAATGTTCCATATAAGTCATTCCACTGAGCACAGTTAAGACTCCTTCAGGCGAACCGGCAAATCGGAAAGCCCAAGATGCTACACTGCTTTCTGGTTCGCGTTGTTTGAGACGTGCCACCAGATGATCGTTCAAATTTGAAAGCCTCCCACCCAACAATGGCTCCATAATAACAGCTTGTATATTACGTTTAGCCAATTCTCCGTATAAATATTCCGCATTGATATTATTTCCCGAAGCATGTTTCCAATCTACATAATTATGTTGGATCTGAACAAAGTCCCACTTAATATCCAACGATAGCATATAATCATATACTTTGACATCGCCATGAAAAGACCAGCCTAAATTACGAATACGGCCAGCTTCCCTTTCTTGTAAAAGAAAGTCTATCATACCATTATCGAAATATCGTTCTTTAAGTGTTTTTATGCCTTTACCTCCTCCAACTGAATGGAGTAGATAATAATCGATATAATCAGTTTGTAATTCTTTGAATGACTGATGATACATGGCTAACGAATTCTCACGAGTAGGGTTATGAAAATTCGACATTTTCGTTGCAATAAAAACTTTGTCGCGAGGATGACGTTTAAGTGCTATTCCCGTAGCCCGTTCCGAAAATCCTTGGACATACACAGGCGATGTATCGAAGTAGTTTACACCATGAGCAATAGAATAATCTACCAGTTGGTTCACAGCGTCCTGATCTATCACATTACCGTCTGCATCAGGCTTTTCTTTCAGTGGCCAGCGCATACAACCATAACCAAGAAGCGATACAATGTCTCCTGTAGCCGAAGATATACGGTATGTCATTTTATCGATTGGAACCTCTCCCAAAGCGGTATTGCCTCCAGTTTTTTTCTGTGGTTCACATCCATACAATGCTGCCGTAGTGGCTGCACCGGCACCCAGTACTTTTATAAAATCTCTGCGGTTTATATCTTTTTTATTTTCGTTTGTCATAACTTCAATTATAAAGAATTATATAATGCGGTGCATCTGATGCCCTTCTACATAAATAGCACTAAACGGACGAGCCGGGCATAAATTCTCACAGGCTCCACAACCAATACATCGTTCAACATTAACAACTGGTATTTTTGCAGAATCTGCTTTTTCCGAATCAGACGGAACCATTTGTATTGCACTGGTTGGACAGTGTCGAGCACAGTTTCCACAGCTGACTCCATCCGTCAATACCACGCAATTTTTCTTTATCCAAACAGCATGACCAACTTGAATTGCAGATTTATCAGCTTTAGATATAAGATTTATTGCTGAAGTCGGACAAACTTCTGAACATTTGATGCATTCGGGACGACAGTATCCTCTTTCAAATGTCATCTCTGGTTGCATAAATTTGGTTAAACTGTCGGATGGCTGTAACACTTTATTTGGGCAAACAGAAATACATAATTGGCAAGCTGTACAATGCTGTGCCATATTGCGTAGACTAAGTGCTCCGGGTGGAACGATAGCAGTGTCTCGATTAGGCATAATTTTATCTTCAATGACAGCCAAGCCTCCATCTACCTTCTTTTCTTGTGCTTTCAGAACTGATGTTAAAGCAAATAGAGTGCTTATTGAAAGGAAACTACGACGAGATGAATCATCTTTTCTCATTGAAAGAACTGTATCTTGTGAAATTTCTGTTTTTTTCTTAAAGTTTATTTTTCTTGGAGCATAGGTTATAGCACTTTTATTACATTTTTCTATACAATTCAAACAAGTCACACAACGACTATAATCAATAGTATGTGTTTTTTGATTTATACACGATGCTTTACAATTACGCGCACATGAGCCACAGCCATTACACTTTTCAAGATTAAAAACAGGTCTGAATAATGAAAAATAAGATATAAATCCTAACACCGTTCCTACCGGACAAATAGTATTACAGTATGTACGTCCATTACGCCAGGCCAGAACGACTAGTGCAATAAGTGTTATTCCAGATATTGATATTATAATAGTACTTTTGAGTAATATATCGTAAGAATAAAAGGCGTAACTATCCATACGCTCGGCGAAATAGGCTAATGCATTATTTCCCAGTTGATACAAAGGGGCAACTAATGTAGACATCATACGACCAAAGGCACTATATGGTTCTAATAATGTAAATACAGAACTTATTCCCAAGATTAAGGAAAGGATAAATAATACTAATACTACATATCTTAGCCATGGAATTGCAGGAGAATAAGAAAACCTATTCTTTTTTCGTTTTGCCGCTACCCATGAAATAGTATCCTGAAATACCCCTAACGGACATATGACAGAGCAATAGACACGACCAAAGAAAAATGTCAGTAATATCAAACTTAAAACCAATCCCACATTTAAGGCTAGAAGTGCCGGAACGAATTGTATTTTAGCCAACCACCCCAACCACGCATGAAATGTCCCGGTAAAATCGAGAAAAAGAAATGCTGTCAGTATAAAGCAAATGATGGCAAGAGTAACTCTAATTTTTCTCAACATAATGCATTATTTTATTATTGCTATTTTATTTGAACAAAACATAATAATTAGAGATGCGAAAAGTACTTTTTGTTTTCATGGTAGTTCTATCAATTGTTTAATAAAAACAAAGGTATTCAAACTTAAGAGCTATACATTTGTAAATCAAACGATCAATTTTCGAACTTAATAAATTACTTTAAACAATTCTATGTAGGGATGAAGTATTCATTTATAAATACGAGTGTTGTTCCGGTATAAGGGCATACTAATATTTATTCTCTATTTATAACATACTGTCGCAACATCCTTTATTTAGTGACCTATTTTCTGCAAATATACTAATTATTGCAATAAAACCTCATAGTATTATTTCATAAAAGTATATATTATTTATCTGATTTATTACGACAAGAGTTTGGTAATATAGGCAAAGCAAGATGAGTATTTCCTTTTATTGTATTAACCTATAAATCTTGTACACTCCAATATATAAGATTTGTTATTAATTTCATTTTTAGCATCTAGAGTGTGAAGGATAGCTAAAATATTTGATATTCTATTATTTAAGTGCTACATTTATAAATATTGCTATTTAAAAGCTCAACTATAAGTTAGTTTCATAGCTATATTAAAACTCTCATATTAATTTAAAATCAGAAACAAATGAATATAGAAAACAAGGCTCCTGCCAGAGGGAGAGTGCGTACTATGAAAAAAGCCGAACGCATGACTCAAGAAGAAACATTGAAACAATTATTGGAAAATCATAAAAAAGATCTTGGTGACGTTGTGCAAATTAAAGTCAATGAAAGAACATATATAGAAGTTCCTGCAAGCCTGACCGAAACTGAAAGACGCGAACGTGTTAAGAATTATCTTAAAAATATAAGTATTGCAAATAAAAGATAGTTGATAACAAAACTAAATCAAATATATAAAAGGCATCTCATAAATAATAATATGAGGTGCTTTTTTCATTTACTACTCCCCCACCTCTCTTCAAGTTAATCTTTATTCAGCCCCCACTTTAAAATTCCCTCATTACATAAAAAGCCTCTACTTCGATAAAATCATCCTCTTTTTTTGATTTTCATTGTTTTTCTATCAATCACCTAATATTTTTGAACTAAAAGTAAGTTTTAGAATAAATCCTTTTTCTAAATCAGAAACTCATTTATCCCTAAACCAATTTTCCAATTCCTTACGAGCATCAGAAAGTTTGTCTTCCCAATGTTTTACTGAATTTTCACCTATAATATCGGTAATATATTTGACCGATATAAATGGCACTTGAAATTCCTGACAGACAACTGCCTGAGCAAAGGCTTCCATATCGACCACATCTCCATCCATAGTAGATATTTCAGTAACAAAGCTATCACCGGTATTGCATGTACCTATATTTCCATCTGCTGAAAGCCAATCTAATAAAATTTGACTCTCCGCATGATTAGCTGTAAGATCAATCTCATATTCAATACCGGGCAATTTTACAGATTCGTAATCACGATCAATAAAACGTCGGCAAACAAAAATATCCCCTACCCGATGTTTATAACTGCCTGAAGTTCCCATATTCAGAACCAGATCAGGACGATCAGCACTAAGAGCTTTTGTTAACTTCATAGCCGATCGTGTTTTACCTATTCCCGTATGAATATATTGCATTTCACATTTACCTACTGTTATTGGAACAAATTCGTCTTGTACGGCATATGTGACC
>NZ_JAEPKU010000169.1 GCF_016652235.1 Dysgonomonas sp. Marseille-P4677 | reverse complement strand
GCTTACTACACTGACAAATAAGCCAGTGCAAAAGCTTTAGTAATTCATGCGATTTGTTTGAGCTTGGTAATAGCGGTTAATAAAGCTCTATCTGCAAAGTTTACGATCTTCCAGCAAATAGCAGTAGTGGTCTTAATTACCTGATCGGTATAACCTGCATCAATGCTGGGCATCCACTAGCATCATAGACTTCTATATTACCGGCGGGGCAATCTATATTAATATCTTTATATGTAAGATTTCTCGAATCTTTACGAGCCCAAGCCTCATTTATGTTATAGTATAACCAATCGAGATACTGCGGCTGATTACATTCTTTTATCAAACTGGCAGCATACTGTGCAAATATAGCTGCATAAATTCCTTGTTCTATTCCGTTTTCGACAGGCAATGCACCTTTCGCATCACTCATTGTATTCTTTACATAATCCATTGCCGCAATAGCATCTTCAAGATATGTTTTATCATCAGTCTGCTTATATAAAAGAACGGCAGCACCGATACATGTACCTTGATTATACAAATGGGTTTTCCAGTTAGGTGTACCTGTCCCATGTTTAGAATCAGCTACTTTACCAGTATTCTTATCAAAAAGATTGGTTCGTGCCCAGCCGTATATTTCTTTGGCTTTGTTCAGATAGTCTTCATTCTTAGTTACATTGTACAATGTCATAGCAGCCACAACGGTCGGATAGTTTATACAAGCCATTTTTCCGTCATTTTCAGGCCTTACAGGGGGATTACTTTGTATCCATTGCCAATACATGCCTCCGTTTTTAGGATCGTATGATCCCGGATCACCTACTATTGGAGAGCCTTCCCAAACTCGTTTAAAGGAAGTTTCGGAATATGTAAGATATTTCTTTTCCTTAGTCAACTCATAAGCACGGGCAAACGAAATTGTCCACCACATAATATCATCGTATATGAACCAGACTTTACCATTATCCCAATTAAATTTATCGTAATGGTTGTAATTTCCTTCGTATATATCCTCCATCAAGGTTTTATACTTGGATTCGCCTGTACGTTTATATGCATTCATCGCCATATCCCAGTATATAGCTTGTGTCCAAATAGCAGCCACGCCTTTTTTTGATTCGTCTGAATTGGCTTTATAGATTTTACTTACCGGATCTAAAAACGCATCATTAAAAGCATCTAACGCCTTATTTGCGTCTTCTTTCGTAAATTTATGAGATAAGCTATTCTTTTTAAGTGTATCTGCTGTTGAACAACCAATAAGTAATAATACTATTAATACGAAAGGAAAGATTTTTTTTGTCATGGTTTTAATTTTTACTTTTTAAATAATTGTGTCAATCGTTAAATTATAGACATATAAAAGAAAAGAACGGGCATTTATAATATAAGGAATACCTTCCTTCAATAAATCTTAATTATCAGATATTTTTTCAAATATCATTTTTTTCAATACCATCCGACTTATTTTCCCTGTCTCGGTCAATGGTATAGAATCAATTTTTACAATCTTCTTTGGTATGTAATATGCGGGCTGAATATCATTTAATATATTGCTATCAATCTCATGTTCGACAACTAATACAACTATTTCGCCAAACTTAGGATCGGGATAAGATGTGACGGCAAAGTTACAACTTAACAAGGGTTGTATCAATTCTTCTATTTTCTCAATTTGTATTTTTATGCCTCCGCTATTAATTATATTATCCTTGCGCCCTATGATCCGAAAATTCCCGTCTGCTCCTATCTCCGCTATATCATTTGTATAAAGCCGTTCACTGGCAACCAAAGGCGCATCTATTACCAAGGTATTATCTTCTGACAATGACAGAGTAACCGAAGAAAAAGGGATGTATGAATCTGAAGCATCATTCCCATTCAGTTTTCGCAAGGCAATATGCGAAAGAGTTTCGGTCATGCCATATGTAGAATATATTTTATTAGGAAAAGATTCTATATTTTTTTGAAGTTTTGGATCAATCGCCCCCCCTCCGATAATCAGATTTTTAATTTTTGCCAATTGTTCTCTCTCTATTTCAGACTGTAGACTATTATAAACCTGCATAGGGATCATAGCTGCAAAATCAAATGCCACGGTAATTTCCCTCAGCGGATTACCCGATGGTGCCACAGGATATAAATCTAAGCCTGCAATTAAAGCCCTCACCACCATCATTTTGCCGGCGATATAATCTAGAGACATACACAGTAAAGCCTTATCTCCTTCTTTCAAACTCAGGAAAGAACAAGTAAGCTCCGCACTTCGCATCATCCGTTCTTTTTCAACTAATATTTCTTTAGGTATCCCTGTCGAACCCGATGTTTGTACCTTCAGAAAAGGAGAACGTGAAAACCAGTCTTTTAAGAATAGATATAAGCTATAATGAAAATCTGATCTGAAGGCAAAAGCAGGAGTTCCCTTACTTCTGAATATTTCAGGTGTATAAATTCCTCCTTCGATAGTTATAGTCTGCCTTTTTATATAGAGTTGATACATATTTAAATTAGATCATTTAGAGAAAAGGTCTTACCCTGAGGATTATACCATAGACAGTCTTTTTGTATTGTCAATGGCATTTCCACATTATTAGTATATAATGCCCCTGTACCTAAACCCTGAGCAAGAGGATTATCAAAAGTAGAGCACCATTGTGCTATCGCATTTAGTCCGACATTCGATTCCAATGCAGATGTTATCCACCAGCCGACATTCAATGATTCGGCCAATTCTATCCACTCTGTGGCACCACTTATTCCACCATGTAAAGTAGGTTTGAGGATGATATATTGAGGACGAATCGTTTCCAAAAGTAGTTTCTTTTCATCAGGCTGATTAATACCTATAAGTTCCTCATCGAGTGCTATTGGTAAAGGTGTTGTCTCTGCTAATTTTGCCATATCAGCCCATTGTCCTGCTCGAATCGGCTGTTCGATCGAATGCAAATCCAATTCAGAGAGACGTTCTAATTTTTCAAAAGCATCATTCTGCGAAAATGCGCCATTGGCATCTACACGCAGTGTAATCTGATCTGCACTATAGTGTTGGCGAATAAGACGAAGTAATTTTAGTTCTTCCTCAAAATTTATTGCTCCTATTTTCAGTTTTATACAACGAAAGCCTTGTTGCATCTTAGTCTCAATCTGTTCGAACATATAATCATAGTTGCCCATCCAGATAAGACCATTGATAGGTATACCCGCCACTCCTTCAGAAAAAGGAGTATTCCATAATTGATAATTACCTTTTTCGAGGTGACGCAAAGCTGTTTCCAAACCGAATAGAATAGAAGGATAAGGACGTAAGGCTTCCATATCCAACTGGCCACTCTGTTCGAGTTTTTCACAAAATTGATTTAATGTATGCTCGTAATTCTCATCATAGTCACAACTTAAATCAAATAACGGAGCACACTCTCCTACTCCCCACCGTTCGGAATCTGAAACAGACGATATTACCACATACCATATTTTATGATCGTGATACACACCTCGCGAAGTTCCTGCAGGACGCTTAAATTGGAGAGTATAAGGGATTATTTTAGTTTTTAGTTTCATAAATTAATGCTATAAGGGGCAAATAATTATTTGCCCCCACACTATTTTTTCACAAATCACGGAAATTTAGGAAATTTCTTAAAATCCGGTTTACGTTTTTCAAGGAACGCATGCTTACCTTCCTGAGCCTCATCGGTCAGATAATATAGCAATGTAGCATTTCCGGCTAGCTCCTGAATACCTGCCTGCCCGTCCAGTTCGGCATTTAATCCCATTTTTATCATACGAAGAGCCATCGGACTATGTTGCATCATTTCGTGCGCCCATTTCACAGTCTCGTCTTCCAATTGATCGAAAGGTACAACTGTATTTACAAGTCCCATATCTAAAGCCTCTTTTGCAGAATACTGACGACAAAGGAACCATATTTCGCGGGCTTTTTTCTGTCCGACTATACGTGCAAGATATGATGAACCGAATCCGGCATCGAAGCTTCCTACACGAGGTCCTGTTTGTCCAAAAATAGCATTCTCCGATGCTATAGAAAGATCACAAACCACTTGCAATACATGACCGCCACCGATTGCATAACCATTTACCATAGCAATAACAGGCTTAGGCAATGAGCGTATTTGTTTTTGCACTTCCAATACTTGCAAACGAGGTACACCATCTTTACCTATATATCCACCTTTACCTTTTACATTCTGATCGCCGCCTGCACAGAAAGCTTTATCTCCGGCACCTGTAAGTACAACGACGTAAATATCCTGATTTTCGTGGCAGATACGCAACGCATCGCTAATCTCCATAGTAGTAGTAGGTGTAAACGCATTACGATAACGTGGACGATTGATTGTTATACGTCCGATACCTTCGAAATAATCGAAAAGGATTTCGTCATATTCCTTTATGGTTTGCCATTCTCTTGTTGCCATATTTTATATTTTTAATAATTTTCTTCGATCTATATTATTTAAGAGGTACACCCGGTACTTTTATAGCCATCCCTGTAATCCTATAGCCTTCGATTGCTCCTTTATTAGTTTCCACTAGTATTTTAACATTAATAGCTGCATTAGCTCTCATTGCTTTACATTCTTCTGTAAAATTATACAATGCATCTTCTGCCGTTACTTTTCGGTTTCCTTTAGGAGTCTTTATATAACCTGTAACGCTGGTTATTACACTACCCACAGGCATGTATTCAAAACTAACGGAATTACTTTCTGTAATAAAGAAGCCTTCCATCGCATATTTCGAATAGTCTACGACTACTGTATACGAATTGTAGGTAGCACACGAAACCGAGAGGAGTAAAAGAGCCAAGCACACAAAATACTTTTTCATTTTCTTTTTTTTGTTAGGTTAAGGGATATTTTAATTGATGATAATATTCTCTAAATGCCTCTTTACTCACCTCCATATCGGTAACTACCTCTAATACCATAGATCTATCAGTAGTTTCATCTATTAAAGCTTTCAGGCTTTTGTTTAACTCTTCTGTGTTTGTGGCAGATAAGTAATCTAATCCTGCTGCCTGTGCCCAATCCTTAGCTTCGGTATGGTGGGTTGCAGCAACGTATTTTTTCAATGAAGGAGCATTGTTCAGTCCCGGCAGTAAGTAAAAAATACCACCTCCACCATTATTGATAAGTAATATGCGAAGATTCTTTATATGCTCAATATTCCACAATGAATTTAGTCCATAGAAGAAACTTAAATCACCTATTATAAGATAAGTTATACCTTCATATACAGACGCAAATCCCACTGCGCTTGGTAAAGAACTTTCTATTCCGTTTGTTCCCCGGTTGCAATACACCTCAACCGATTTATCTAATGAATATAGTTGCGCATTACGTACGATCGAACTATTAGCCAGATGCAAAACTGCATTTTGAGGCAATACTTTCAAGAAGTTTCCTGTAGCCAAAATATCGGAAAACAAGGTATCCGATGATGGCTCTGTTAACTTATTCGAAATAGTTTTCCATAAATCGAAATATGGCTTCTCTTGCCCGGCACTGATTGTATAATATAAATCGTTCAGAAACTTTTCATTATCTGTTTCTATCAGATCAGTCAACGACTGATACAAATCAACAATTTCTCCCGATTGAGACAATTGCCAATGATTTTGAGGCTTATTAGTTCTTAAGAACTGTTTAATTCTTTTAGAAACAATATGCCCCCCCAAAGTGATAACCACATCGGGAGTATAATTTATTATTTCTTCTTCTGCAATGGCGTATAACAAGGCATCAAAATTAGAAATAAAGAGAGGAGAAACACAGTTTGACAAATGCTCTGTAAGGACTACGCAATCGGTCTGTCTTACCAGCTGTTCCAATATATCAACAATCTTTGGTGACTTAGGCAACTGCCCCACTATAATCATCCGCTTAGGAAGTTTACTCCATCTATCGGCAAAAGACGCAATATCCACTATTTTTTGCGTTTGGGTAAAGCTAATACGTCTTACTTGCGGAAGATCCTTTTCCGAATAATCGAATAAAGGTTCAGATATTGGTACATTAATTTGCACCGGTCCGGGTGCATCAGCTGTACAAGCTATCAACGCTTCATTTATCAGACGATTACAGAACCAAATATCCTTATCGACATTTATTTCGGGAAGATTTACCGATTTCTTTACCAAAGCACCAAACACTCCCACTTGGGGTAAGGTCTGCCCATCCATCTGCCCGATCCATTCAACAGAACGATCAGCAGAAACAACGATCAATGGTAACTGTTGATAATAGGCTTCCGCTACGGCAGGCGCATAATTCAACAATGCGGTACCCGATGTACAGCAAATAACCACAGGCTTTCTCGTACACTGAATAATACCTAAAGCATAGAAAGCAGCATTGCGCTCATCCACAACCACATGGCATTCGAAAGAGGTATCTTGAGAAAAAGTCTGCATCAACGGAGCATTACGCGAACCCGGGGATACAACAATATGCCTGATTCCATACTCTTTAAGTAATGCAACTGTTTGTAATACATTTTTCTTTACTGAAAACATTGTATTGTATATTTTATCTGATAACTGTCAATATCGTTTGTAGTTTATTTTCTGTTTCCTCCCATTCCGATTTCAATTCAGAGGAAGGAAGCATACCTCCACCTGCATATAATCGAAGTATATCTTTGCCTATTTGCATACACCTCAGGTTTACATACAACCGACTCTTGCCCTCTATATCTAATGGACCTACAAAACCTGAGTAATATCTACGGTTATAAGATTCATTTTTTAATATAAATTCAAAAGCCGATTCTTTTGGAAAACCACATACCGCAGGGCTGGGATGCAACATATCCAATAGATTTCCTATTTTTGAATTTCCTTTCAATCTAAATGAAAACTTGGTCTTCAGATGTTCAATTTCACCGGCCTGTACCGTAAATGGCCCGCTTTGAGTTATATCAGTAGCCAATTTGTTCAATTGCTGTTGCATATAATCAACAACAATCTGCTGTTCTTTTACATTCTTATTATCCCAATCTGCTGTCGAAAGTTTTCTTGTTCCTGCTAATGCAACAGTTTTACATACATCATCTTCCTCGGCTACAAGAAGCTCCGGTGATACTCCCATCCACGTTCCCGATTCCTTACTATTACATAGAAAGACAAAATTTGCAGCATATTTTCCACATGTTTTTTGAAATGCGACTCCTGCCGAAAAAGCAGATTCTCTATCTACATCAAATGTACGGGAAAGAACTATTTTTTGAAATACATTTTCTTCTAAAGCCGAGTAAAAAGTATTGTAAACAGATTTATATTGTTCGAAAGAGTTGATAGAAGATTGATTACCCACATTTTCAGCATCCGAGATTTGAGCTATTTTTTCATTCTCTAAATATTCAAAAATCTTATCCTCTCCTACAAGTTGTACATCGGGACGAATAAGCACAAGAGGAGTATCTACCGATATATGAAAAGGAGCAACAACAAACCCCTTCTCTAAATTCAGATCCGAAAAAGATTTCGGTTGCATTTTACCTTGCGAAAATTGCAATATAAGATGTATATCCTGTTGCCAAGGCATACGGTAAAGAGCAAAATGTATATTTCTATCAATCAAAAAGTCAAAAATCCGATAATCGAAGCTTTGATTTAGTCCCATTTCATCATTTAAATTATATCAAACAGCAAAAATACAAAATAGCAAGCTCTTTCCTCATAACAATCGAACTTTTTTATCTTATCACATGTTATTTACATATGATATAAGCTTATATTATATACAATAGAAAATCTATCGACATAATTATGAAAATTAAACAGATTAGCTTTTTTCTATTATTAAATGATTGCAACATAACTATTTCTTTTTAACCTGCTTTTATATATAC
>NZ_JAEPKU010000168.1 GCF_016652235.1 Dysgonomonas sp. Marseille-P4677 | reverse complement strand
TAATATAATAAAATATGTATTAATGTTTGCAATACTTGTTCTATTACAAGTATTGGTATTTAATGAAATATCATTTCTTAATTATGGTGTTCCTTTTGCATATATTTATTTTATTATTAAGCTTCCTATTGGTTGTAATCGAAATCTGACTACTTTACTGGGTTTTATTCTAGGCTTTGTTATTGATATTTTCTGTAATACACCAGGCATAAATGCAGCTGCAACCACGTTGGCTGGTTTTATTTGTCATTCGGTTCAAAATTTATTCTTTATGACAGATGATTATAATGAACAAACTCCAGGAATAAGAACCTTGAGAGGTGCATTTATGAAATATGCTATATTTATGACTCTGATTCATCATATCATTCTTATTTCAGTAGAATCTTTTTCTTACTTTAATATCAAACTAGTTCTGTTAAGAATACTGCTTTCTGCGGTACTTACTTCTATTCTTATTTTTGCATTTGAAGGACTATCTTTAAATAAGAAAAGCTCATGGCAGAAAATAGCTTAGATCTTAATAAACGTAAATATATACTTGGAGGAATAGCTTGTAGTATAATTCTTATATATATAATTCAATTATTTAATTTACAAATAATTAATAGTGAGTATAAGAATTCTGCTGATGGAAATGCTTTTTTTAATAGGACGATATATCCATATCGAGGGACTATCGCGGATAGGGAAAACCGTTTATTAGTCTATAATCAACCTACCTACGATCTTGTATACATTCCACGTGAAGTACAACCATTCGATACACTGGATTTCTGTAGAACATTAGGAATTGACAGAGAATATTTTGATAAACGTTTGAAGGACATAAAAGACCGGCGTTTGAATCCGGGATATTCAACCTACACTTTGCAAACTTTTATGACGCAACTAAATGCGCAGGAAAGTGGATTATTACAAGAGAAACTATATAAATATCAAGGTTTTTTTATTCAGAAGAGAACTCTTAGACAATATAATTACCATAATGCGGGTTTACTTCTGGGTTATGTTGCAGAAGTAAGTAAAACTCAAATTGAGAACGATAGCTACTATGTGAGAGGCGATTATGGTGGTAAATCAGGTCTAGAATTGTCATATGAAAAATATTTAAGAGGAGAAAAAGGGGTCGAAATTCTACTAAGAGATGCTCATGGCCGCATTCAAGGAAGATATGAGAATGGTAAGAATGATATTCCACCTGTTTCGGGAAAAGACCTGACATTATCTATTGATATCGAACTTCAGGCTTATGGAGAGCATCTGATGCAAAATAAAGTAGGTAGTATTGTTATGATAGAACCGTCTACAGGCGAAGTATTATGTATGGTTACATCACCAACATATGATCCATCGATGCTGCTAGGGCGAGATTTTAGTAAAAACTATAAAGAATTAGAAAATAATCCCCTTACACCCTTATTAAATAGACCCATACAGGGGATGTATCCTCCCGGATCTACATTTAAAACAACTCAAGGATTGATTTTCTTACAAGAAGATATAATAACGGAGAATACAATGTATTCTTGTCATGGTGGTTATCCTCCATTAGGAGGTAGACCTAAATGTCACCCACATGGGTCTCCTTTGCCTCTTATTCCGGCAATAGCTACATCTTGTAATTCTTATTTTTGCTATGGATTACAAGCTATGCTTAGTAATAGAAAGAAATATAAGAGTTCTCCTGAGGCTATGGATGTTTGGAGGGATCATATGGTTGATATGGGATTTGGCTATCCGGTAGGAGTAGACCTTCCTTCAGAAAAGAGAGGTTTTATCCCGAATGGAACATTCTATAGTCGTAGTTTCAAACGTGAAAATTGGAGTGCATCAAATGTTATTTCAATAGCTATCGGACAGGGAGAAGTAACAGCTACTCCATTGCAGGTAGCTAATTTAGCCGCAACTATAGCAAATAGAGGACATTATTATGTACCCCATGTTGTTCAGAAAATTCAAGATACTCCTTTAGAAAATAAATATACAGAAAGACGAGAAACAGGTATTAAGAAGGAGCACTATGAGTCTATTGTGAATGGTATGGCCATGGCTGTTACCGGAGGTACTTGTCGTGGAGCAAATTTATTACCGGAGATTGAAGTTTGTGGCAAAACGGGAACCGCAGAAAATCCGCATGGTAAAGACCACTCTATTTTTATGGGATTTGCTCCGAAAAATAATCCTAAAGTTGCTATTTTTGTTATTGTTGAGAATGCAGGTTTTGGAGCTACATTTGGTGTACCTATAGGTAGGCTGATGCTTCAGAAATATCTAAAAGGTGAAGTGCCGGCAGGAGATAAATATATAGAAGACAGAATTGTAAATACAACAATTTTACCTCAGTCTTTCTTCAACTGGACCCGTTTAAATAAAAAGAGTTTTGAATTTACTCAACCTGTGGTAGAATCGGCTAATGTTCAGCAAGAAAATAATATAACTCCGTTTATACCGGAGACCAAAGAAGACTAATAAAAGAGGCTCTTTTATCAATATATGTATCAAAGGGAAGATGAAAATATAAAGAAAAGTATTGACTGGTTAACTATAGCCTTGTATATAATACTAATTATGTGTGGTTGGTTTAGCATATATGGAGCTAGCTATCAATACGAGCATGCAACCAGTATGTTCGACCTATCTAGCCGGGCCGGCAGTCAATTGATTTGGATGGGAACATCACTTGTCATTGGATTTATTATATTAAAGTTAGATAGTAATCTGTATGATATTTTGGCTTATTATATATATGCTGCATTTATACTACTGCTATTGTTAACCGTCTTTATAGCTCCCGATACAAGGGGGTCACGTTCGTGGCTTATAATAACAGATACAATAAAACTGCAACCTGCAGAGTTTGCTAAATTTGCAGTTGCTTTAGCCTTAGCTCGCTTTCTTAATAGTTATAACTTTAAACTACTCGAACCAAAAAATCTACTTACTATAGGAGCTATTATATTAATACCTATGCTATTGATCTTTCTTCAAAAAGAAACAGGATCGGCACTGGTTTATACAGCATTTATACTGATGCTATATAGAGAAGGGCTTCCCGGTATTATTCTATTTCTAGGATTATCAGCTGTTGTATTCTTTGTTGTAGGTCTTAAGTATTCAGAGACAGATATAGGGATCATTTCTGCAGGCGAATTTATATCTGTTATATTAGTTATATTAATTAGTATAGGTCTCGTTTTGAGCTATCGTAGAGATGCAATTGCTGCCCGTAATATATTTATTGGTGCAACAGCTTTATTTGGTACTTCCTACCTTATAATGTACTTAGGATCTTCTATCGATTTTGGTATCGTAGCTCTTGTTGCTTTGGCTATTTTAGTAGGATATCTTTTATTCTTAGCTAAGAAATATTGGTCTAAGGCCTATCTGCTTACTGCTGTTTTTGCTATTACCAGCTTACTCTTTGTGAGTTCGATAGACTATATATTTAATGATGTGATGCAGCCCCATCAGCAGATGCGTATCAAAGTCACATTGGGTATGGAAGACGACCTAATGGGAGCTGGATATAATGTCAATCAGTCAAAGATTGCTATCGGTTCGGGTGGCATATTAGGAAAGGGATATCTTAATGGGACACAAACCAAATTGAAGTATGTGCCTGAACAAGATACCGATTTCATTTTTTGTACTGTTGGAGAGGAACAAGGTTTTGTGGGCTCTGTTTTAGTCTTGCTGCTATTTTTGATATTAATATTACGTTTGATTTTTCTGGCCGAAAGGCAAAAGAATACGTTTGGCCGTGTATATGGTTATTGTGTAGCGAGTATATTTATATTTCATGTGGCTATAAATATAGGAATGGTCATTGGTCTAACTCCTGTGATCGGAATTCCTTTACCATTTTTTAGTTATGGAGGATCTTCGTTATGGGGATTTACCATACTATTATTTATCTTTCTACGTATAGATATGGCTAGAAAACGTAGATAATTACAAGAATTTAGCTAATTGTTCGTAGCTATTTAATTCTACTGATGTATCAGCCGTTTGCACTCTAATATTCTCTTTCGAACTAACAAATACAGAAAATAGGGCATCTTCCTTATCTTCTGTTACAGAGTATCCATGTCTTTCTATCATGTTTTTAGTCCAATGGAACAGATAGTTATCTGCATTTAGAAATACTTTCTTGTCACTTTTCCTATTTGGCAAGAAACTCCCTGAATTTCGGTCAAATGTTATACTATTCCCTTTAAAAAAATGATCCAATACGTCAGAAAGTATAATATCTTCCGTAACTCCAATTTTAAGACCATGATCTCTGGATAAGAGCCATAAACGATCGGCGAGGAGCAAGGCCATGTCTATATCATGGGTAGATAATAAGATTGTTTTTTCTTTCCTCATTGCCAAATTATGGAGTAGATTCATTATCTCTATACGGCTTTCAATATCAAGAAAAGCAGTTGGTTCATCAAGTAAAACAACCGGACATTCTTGAGCTAAAGCTTTAGCTATCATTGCTTTTTGTCTTTCTCCATCAGATAGTTGGGCAACATATACGTTTGCTTTATGCACAATACATACATCCTCCATTGCTTTCTGTACAATATCTTTATCTTCTTTGGTCAATTGTCCGAAAAAACCCGTATATGGATATCGTCCAAGCTCTACTAACTCTCTGACTAAAAGGCCCCCTGTGGATGTTTTATCTGTAAGAACTAGCCCTAACAACCGGGATAATTCTTTCTCTGAATATGTAGTTATATCCTTATTATTGAATAGGATTTTCCCATTCAGGGCTGGTTGTGAAGCACTAATAGTGCGGAGCAAGGTTGATTTTCCTGCACCATTCGAACCCAAAAGGCAAACTAACTCTCCTTTATATAAATTGAAAGAAAGGTCATTATACAAAGACGTTTTTTCACTATGCTTTGTCTTTGCATAACCAATACCTATATTTTTTGCGGATATAATTGTTTCTCCCCTCATTTCATATTTAATTTTAACTAAAAGGTGACAAAGTTGTACAGAATATTCTATTTTTATCGTTTAAGATACATTGGTTTATTTGTCACACATAGAATCTCATCTATAGATAATTGATTATATAATTAATTGAAATACTGTATCTTCTTTTGATTCAAAATCACATATATGATTACCGGAGCACCAAAGATAGGTGTAATTGCATTTAATGGTAACGCACCTGATGCCCCAGGTATTACACTTATTAAATTGCATATCAAGGCCATAACCGATCCTATTAAAATAGTCATAGGAAGCAACGATTTATGGTTTGAAGTACCTAGTAATAGTCTGGCAATATGTGGGACAGCCAACCCGATAAAAGCAATGGGACCGCAAAAAGCACAAGTAATTGCTGTTAAAAGTCCCGCACACATAAGTAGCAAGAAACGTATCAATTTAATATTAACACCCAGATTAGCAGCATATCTTTCTCCTAAGAGTAATGCATTCAGTGGCTTAATTAATAGAATGGATAAAATTAATCCAATACTGACTATAATGCAATAAAAAGGTAACTGATCTGTCGAAACTCCGGAGAAGTCTCCCATTCCCCAGATCATGAAAGAATAAGCATCCTCACTGGTACTCCAAAATTTGAGGATAGAGATGACGGAAGAAGTCAGATAACCAACCATAATCCCAATTATTAATAGCATAATGCTATTACGGATTACAGATGCAAACCCCATGATAATGGCAAGAATAAGTGCAGCCCCGACAAATGCTCCCAATACGATACTCATGGAATATGAAAAATCAAATCCACCAACAGACCCAATTGTATTTCCAATAAGTAGGATAACTAAAGCAACTCCCAAATTTGCACCAGCACTTATTCCTAAAATGCCCGCATCTGCTAATGGATTTCGAAAGGCTGTTTGTAGGAGTAGACCTGAAACCGCAATTCCGCCACCAGTAAATAAAGCTGTTATTGCCTGCGGTAATCGGGATTCAAGAATAATGTATACCCATGCCTGTTTCTCAACTTCATTTCCTGCCAATATATCGATGATAGCTTGAGGCGGAATTGATACAGAGCCTAGAAATAGATTTGAGAGAAACAAAAACGGTATACTTATAATGAAAATAAGACTGTATATCAGATTTTTAGACATATTCAATTTCTTGTTTCTTTTGTCATCCTAAACGAAGTGAAGTATCTGCTGTTTTAGATTCTTCACTCCGTCTAATAACGGTAAGGAAATATAAATAATTCCTTAGCTTGTTTTATAAATATATTTAGTATAATACTTTATATTTATCACCTGTTTCTTTTACAACATTGCGGTAAAATTCTTTTGGATATCCTACACGTTCAGGAGAAGACGGTTTCCCATGTTCATTACGGATAAACTCACCATCTTTTTCTTTACGTACTACACCATCCATATATTTTATAATAAGAAATTCACCTAATTTTTTCCATTTATCAAAAGCATATTGAGCCTGAGTCTCACTATATTTAGTAAGGAATTGTATGGCTTGTTCTGGTGATTGTTTATACAATTCTAAAGCCCTTGCCTCAGTTTCAGTCTGTTCCGAGAAGAATTTACCTTCTAGTTCTTTTTGTACCTTCTCCAAATCAGTATGCATATAGTTGTATTTGTTATATACCATATTCGAAACCCAGTTTTGAATCCAGAAGCTTGATGTCCAAGAGAAAGTGTACAAGTCACCATTTCCTTCACGATAACATTCCGGTATTTCAGTCACCGAACAATACATTGGTGTAAATACTGTTTGATCGGCATCATCTGTACCAAACCAAAGAACTCCGCCTATAGCATTAGGTAACCACGAACGCATTTGCGATGTAAACACAAAGCCTGATTGTTGAGTTGCTATAGGGCGTTCATTACAATATTCTACAGAATCAGATTTCCATGTCAAAGGAGCCCAACGGTAAGGAGATTTAAAAGGGCCTGCACCTATATCATTCGACCAATCTAATTCAGTACCTTCATAATGATCCCTCATCATTTTTTGTATGTCAGCTAAAGATAATTTTTTATCTGGTTTAATATATAGGGGCATAGGCTCTTGTGTTTTTCCTTGAGCATAAGTTACATATTTAGCCATATCTTTATTATTGCGGTTGAAGAAGCTCCATACACGTGCTTCACAAAAACGTTGCCCTCCAAAATCAAGTGGATTATATGCTTTAGCAAAACTAAAGTCCTGATCTTTTCCTGTATAATAACCTTTTTCCCTTGCAAAAGAAATAACATCTTTTGAGTAAATACAATTATCAGGATCGTTTAATGGAAATTGTTGTATTCTAGCCTGATTAGCATGAGCTGATATACAATCATCCGGAATCCGTACGGCTACCCATACCGTTCCTTTATTTCCTTTTCCTTTGCCAATCATCTCCAATACCCATATCTCGTTAGGATCTCCAATCGAAAAAGATTCTCCACCACTGTAATATCCATATTGAGCTGTTAGCTCTGTCATTATCCTTATAGCTTCACGTGCATTCTTAGCTCTTTGCAATGTTATGTATATAAGACTGCCATAATCCATTATTCCATCCGGATCAGCTAATTCTTCACGACCACCAAAAGTTGTTTCACCAATAGTTACTTGATGTTCGTTCATATTACCGACTACATTATATGTTTGGCTTACTTGGGCTATTTCGCCCATATATCGTCCGGTGTCCCATTCATAAACTTTCAACATATCTCCTTTGGACCATTTTTTAGCAGGCCAATGATAAAGTTCGCCGAATAAGGCATACGAATCGGCAGAATAGGTAATAATAGTAGAGCCGTCGAGAGAAGCTTTTTTGCCAACTAAAAAATTTGTACAGGCAAATATGCGATTCTGAGAGACTATACAAAATAGCAATACAAATAGTAATAATGATATCTTCCTCATAACACAATTTTAATTTATAGATGTAAAGATACTTGATTATTTATATAAAAAAAAAGAAGATGAATAAATATACAAAAGTAATTCTTGGTTTGATTACATAAGTAAATTACAAAAATAAACAAACTAAAACTTGGACTGTATTCAAATGTGTATATTGTAATCGAACACAAAAGTAAACTAAACAATATACATTTTTATCTAATCCTTTCATATACATTTGTATAATACATCTATATTCCTTATTTATACATATATTTTAATGTTATATACTATATAATCAGATAATTATTATAATTATATTAAGTGAAAGTTTATAGTATATCCTTTTAGATCGCTTAATTGGATAAATTTCAGCTAAATTAAGGATATGTTTGTATATTATTGCATTTATTA
>NZ_JAEPKU010000016.1 GCF_016652235.1 Dysgonomonas sp. Marseille-P4677 | reverse complement strand
TATTAGATTTAAGGTTAACAATGAAGATTGGTTGTCGTGATGACAACCTTTTCTTATTTATAAACATATAGTAAACTTTACATCTATAACACCATAAATAAACAGTCTATTTTAAGTAATCTATATGATTATACATATCAAATACTCAACGCTTTTTATTAAAATCATCTATCTCCCCTATTCTTCTAGGCCAAAATGAAAAGATATTTATTTAATATTAAATACCACTTTTTATTTATTTGAAACCGAAGAATAATAACACATGAAATATGAATGGAAATATGAAATGGTATGAAATGAAATATTATATTTGTATCGTAAAAATACAGTACAAACAGTAATAAGTCTCTTGTTTGTGTAACTCTAATCTATAAACAACACTTTACGTGGCGGCATATTTCTTTCTATATTGGTTGCAGGCGGCTGTCAACTGTCTCTAATACTTTAATTCCATTTAGTAAGCTTGGATTTGTGATTCTGTTTATAAAAAGATTGCCTCCAGTTAAATTATATTACATGAAACATTCATTTTTATTGTTATTATCTTTTTTCATTTCTTTATCTATGTTTGGATCAAAGAATCAGTTAGATTCTCTTCTTAATGAACTGGATCAGACAATAAAAAACCGGACTCAATTTAACAAAATAAAAGAATTGCAGATAGATAGCCTTAAAACCAAACTTACTCAAAATCTCAATTTAGAAAATTCATATAACATCTATCACAGTTTGTACAAAGAGTATAGAAATTATAATATGGACTCAGCCCTCTTTATGGCGACCAAGAAATATGATATAGCTTTGGGTCTGGAAAATACACAATATCAATACACGGCAAAAATGAATATTGCTGAGATTTTGGGTATAATGGGTATGTATAAAGAAGCTTTTGATATTGCAGACGAAATAGATAGAAATAGATTAAATAAAGATCAGCTACCTTACATTTATCATTTCTACCATTCTACATATTCATTATTATTTGGAAATTCTTTATCACAGAAAGAGAAAAAGCACTATGAACATTTAGTTAGTCTTTATAAAGATTCACTATTGCAGGTAAATGATCCTCAAACTGTAACATACCACCTCATAAAGAATGGGAAATTAATAGAATTAGGTCGATACAAAGATGCTTTATCTATTATGACCGACCGATATAGAGAAAACCAAAATAATGAGTCTATAGCTGGCTCATTGGCGTACGGTCTTTCCGAAATTTATGAAAAGCTAGGAAATATTGAAGAGCAAAAAAAATATTTAACAATATCGGCTATATCAGATATACGAAGAGCAGTAAAAAGCTACATTTCTTTGCGAAAACTGGCAGTAATCCTATATAAAGAAGGGGACTTGGATAGAGCATATTTATATATAAAATGTTCTATGGAAGATGCGACTTTTTGTAAAGCCCGCTTCAGAACTCTGGAAATATCCGAAACATTACCTATAATAGTAGCCGCATATGACAAAAAAGTTACACAGGAAAAAGACAATCTAAAAAAATATCTTGCCCTTATTTCTATATTATCAATTGTGCTTATAATTTCTCTGATATACATCTACAAACAACTGAGAAAGCTTTCTCAAGCAAGAAAGCGCATAAAAGATATGTATGAAAAAGTAAAGCATATGAACACACACCTGAATGAACTGAACAAAAAACTTTCCGAATCTAATCTAGTAAAGGAAGAATACATCGGTTATGTTTTCCATCTGTGTTCTAGCTATATAGACAAAATGGAGACATATCGGATCAATATAAACAGAAAATTGAAAGCGGGAAAAATAGATGAGGCCCTAAAAACCACTAATTCCGGGTCATTGGTATCAGATGAATTGAAAGAATTTTTCCGCAATTTCGATGTCATTTTTTTAAATCTGTATCCAAACTTTGTTGAAGAATTCAATGCTTTATTTAGAGACGACGAACATATTATACCGAAAAGTGAAGACATATTGACTCCGGAACTTAGAGTTTTCGCACTCATCAGATTGGGTATTAACGATAGTAGTAAGATTGCAAATTTCCTTCATTATTCTCCACAAACAGTATATAACTACAAGTTGAAAGTTCATAATAAGCTAGCTGTATCAAAGGAAGATTTCGCAAGTTTAATCCAAAAAATTGGCAAATAGAATCTCCCTGAAGATATGTTTTCATCTACTTTTTTGAATCAGACAAAAACACATAACACTCTACATATAAGAAATATAACCTTAAAAGGGATCTACTCACCGTATCTCCCTACATATCTGATCTGAAATAATAGATAATAATTTTGCTCAACATAAACTCAGTTGAAAGTAACTCTCAATTATGACTACTTTCCTGAGAAGTTTAATTAAATCTATTATTAAAAAACCATGAAATGCAAATTTAAAAGGAAACCGATGAAAGAGATATTCATTCTTCTTATGAGTATCTTAATTCATTCAAGTATTCATGCCCAAACATCGAACAATATTCTCGTCGAGGGCAAAATCCTGGATCAAGAAAAAGAGGTAATAATTGGAGCTAATGTTGTAGTCAAAGGAACTACTAATGGAACAACTACAGATATAGATGGCTTTTTTAAGATAAACGCTCCTTATGATGCCGTTTTGATAATCAGTTATGTCGGTTTTGAAACTCAGGAAATACCAATCAGTGGCAAAAACAAACTTTCCATTACTCTGCTTGAGAATCAAGGATTGCTCAATGAAGTAATAGTTATTGGTTACGGGCAGGTAAAGAAAGGAGATATAACAGGATCGTTAACAACGATAAAGCCTGACGAAATGAATAAAGGAATGCAAGTTACAGCACAAGATGCTTTAATAGGCAAGGTCGCAGGAGTAAATATTGTTCCGGGTGACGGAAGACCCGGCAGTACCGGTACAATACGTATCCGTATGGGGGCCTCTCTTTCTGCGACAAAGGATCCTCTGATAGTTATAGATGGATTACCTGTTGCCAATAGCGCTCCCTTAAGTTCTATCAACCCAAATGACATAGAATCTTTCACAGTTCTTAAGGATGCATCGGCAACTGCCATTTATGGATCTCGTGCATCTAATGGTGTTATTATCATTACAACTAAAAAGGGTAGTATAACACAATCGAAACCTAATATAAACTATAGTTCAAATTATACTGTGAGCAAACTTCCATCGTATTATGATGTATTATCCGCTGATGAATACAGAACCGCATTTCAAGAAAAGGCGAATATACCGGAAGGATTCCAACTTGGAACAGCTAATACAGATTGGCAAAAAGAAATTTATAGAACTGCATTCAGTATGGACCACAACTTATCGATAAGCGGAAATACAAAACAAATACCTTATCGTATTTCGATAGGATACATCAATCAAGATGGAATACTGAAAGAAGATAATTATCAGCGTTTCAGCGGAGATATAGCATTATCTCCCAAATTATTGGATAAACACTTATCTATCGACCTTAATCTTAAAGGAAGTATCGAACGTAGCAAACCAGCTTCATCAGGTACAATTGGAGCAGCAACTTTCTTCGACCCTACTCGTCCGGTATATGAAAATTATGAAGGAAATATGGGCTTGGGCTACTATATGTGGATGAATGGAGATAAGCCTATAACACTTGCGTCTAGCAATCCTGTTGCAGATCTTATGCTTCCCGATAAGCTCGATGTTACAAAACGTTCGATAGGTAGTGTTGCTCTTGATTATAAGATTCATGGGTTTGAAGATCTACAATTACACCTTAATCTTGGTTACGATATTCGAAGATCTACTTATGACGAAACTATTCCCGATTTAGCACCCTCTATGTATACGTCCAACAGAAACGATGGGCGAGGTAAAATATACTGGTCGGAGAGTGAAAACAAAAACTATTTGTTCAACTCTTATATCAATTATACGAAAGACATTAATGATAAAAATAATATTAGTGTTATGGGCGGCTACGAATGGCAAAAATTCTGGTATCGCAACGATTCCGAAACAATCGTAAAAGATGTAGAGGATAACTCTATACCGGATGAAGACCATTTATACCTCATTTCGTTTTTTGGCCGCTTAAACTATTCCTATGCACAAAAATTACTATTTACTGCTACTCTTAGGGCTGACGCAACC
This sequence comes from Dysgonomonas sp. Marseille-P4677, assembly GCF_016652235.1. GTDB lineage: Bacteria > Bacteroidota > Bacteroidia > Bacteroidales > Dysgonomonadaceae > Dysgonomonas. The sequence goes on along the minus strand of NZ_JAEPKU010000016.1, from coordinate 47,142 downwards.
TCTCGTTTTGCGCCTGAAAACCATTGGGGATATTTTCCTTCAGCAGCTTTAGCCTATCGCCTAACGGAAGAGAGTTTCCTAAAAGGGTTTAAACCATTATCCGATTTGAAACTACGGCTAAGTGTCGGACAGACCGGACAACAGGCTATAGGTGGATATCACCCTTATTTAGGAACGTATACTATTTCCACCGACAATGCACGCTATTTATTCGGTAATGAGTGGGTTAATATGTATCGTCCTAACGGATACGACCCTAACATTAAATGGGAAACTACCACTACCTACAATGTGGGTATTGATTATGGTTTTCTGAATAACCGTATTTCAGGTACGTTCGATTTATACAAAAGATACACAAAAGATTTACTGAACGAAATTGCATTCCCGGCAGGTAGTAATTTCACAAATAGCCTTGCCACCAATATCGGTAATATGAAAGGTCATGGATTTGAACTTGGAATAAATGCCATACCTGTCAAAACAAAAGATTTTGAATGGTCTGTCGGCGGTAATTTCACATATAGCATGTCTAAAATTACAAAATTGAACACGATTGATCGCGAAGATAGTTGGGTAAATGCAGGAGGAGTCAGCCGAAATAATCTTAAGATACATAAAGTAGGTGAAATGCCGGACATGTTCTTTTTATTACAGCAAGCTTATGACGATAACGGTAAACCAATGGAAGGAAAATATATGGCAAAAGACGGCTCAATAACTGATGTACAAAGTGACGCCAATAAATATATGACTGGAAAAAGCTCCAATACGCCCTATTATTACGGTATATCTACACGTCTAAATTATAAAGATTGGGATTTAGGGATAAACGGTCATGGCAGTTTCGGCAACTATGTATTCAACTACCAAGAAGCCAAACAATCTATAACCTCTTTGATAAGTTCGGAGAAAGTATCGAGCAATATTTCCAGAAAAGCTATGGAAAGAGGTTTTATGCAGGAACAATATTTTTCCGATTACTTTTTGGAAAATGGATCTTTCTTTAAGATCGACAACATAACACTCGGATATACATTCAGAAAGCTTTGGAATACTTCAAGCTCAATGCGCTTAGCTTTCAGTGCGCAAAATGTAGCCACTTTTACAGGATATTCCGGGGTTGATCCTGAGATTTTTAGTGGTATAGACAATTCAATTTACCAACGACCGGAAATCTATACATTCTCTCTTAATCTAAAATTCTAATATCATAAGGAGGAACAAAACATGAAAATAAAAAATATTTATATCATCTTAATTGCAGGCCTTTTATGCCCATTCTTTAGTTCGTGTTTAAGCGATCTGGACTCTATGCCTTTGAACAAACACATACTCACCAGCGATAATGTCTACGTTTCAGCCGAAGCATACAAGGGTGTTTTAGCAAAATGCTACGGTTCTTTAATAAATAATGCCCAGAAAGGATCGGATAGCGATGGTGACCTCAATGGTATGGATACCGGATATAGCGGTTATACACGTGCTGTATTCTATCTACAGGATTGTACTACAGACGGAATAGCCCTTCACTCGGGGAGTTCGCAAGGTAGCAGGGACCTTTTATTCATGAACTGGAATCCTTCTACTCAAATTATCCGATATTCGTATTATAGGCTGTATATGTCAATAAGCTATTGTAATGAATTTTTACGAGAATCTACTGACGAAAAGCTTAAGGAAAGAGGATTATATGACGAGATGAAAAACGAAATACCATATTATAGAGCAGAGGTACGTTTCATTCGTGCATATTGCTACACGATGCTGTGTGATCTCTTCGGCTCAGGTCCGTTTATTGATGAGTCTATGTCGTTGGGAACAATTCCTTCTCAAAAATCGCGTCAGGAAATATATAACTATGCTGCTTCAGAAACTGAAGCCGTCGCTGAACAATTAAAAGCTCCGGGAGCTAACGAGTATGCGAGAGTAGATCAGGTAGCAGCATGGTTTTTGTTATCACGTCTGTATTTGAACGCTCAGACATGGGGCGACAAGAATGAATATCAAAAAGCATATACAAATGCAAAAAAAGTTATTGAAAGTGGTAAGTACCCGTTAGCTGCCGACTATAGGCATCTATTCTTAGCAGACAATCACACTTGTCGGGAAATCATTTGGGCTATGCCACAAGATGAGGTTAACACCCCAAATAGTGCAGGTACTAATTTTATGATTAAGGCCTTATCAGATGGAAAGATGAGTAGTTTTACCGGAATGACAGATTCATGGGGCAACGCCCGAGTAAAAACACAATTGGTAAATAAGTTCGAAGATGCAGACCAGATCTTTGATCAAAATGATCCATGGGGAGATAGCAAAAAAGACAAACGTGCTCAATTCTATACAATAGGGCATACCAAGATTACATGGGTAGTAGGAAAAGCTTTTCAAAATGACTTTAATAACGGATACGCGTGTTTAAAGTGGAGAAACATGACTAAGGATAGGAAGCCTCTTGCTGAGAAAGGAACTAAATATGTTTCTATAGATTTTCCTATGTTCCGAACTGCTGATGCTTATTTGATGGCTGCAGAAGCAATACTCAGAGGTGGAGGCGGAACACGAGCCGAAGCACTGGATTACATTAATGAAGTGCGTGATCGAGCATATATGTCTGGTAAGTATGGCAGTGGAATATCCGGAAGAATATCAGATAATCAACTGACACTCGATTTTATTCTGGACGAAAGAGCTAGGGAACTACATACAGAATTAGTTCGCCGGACTGACCTTATCCGTTTTGGAAAATTTACGAAAGGAAATAACTGGGACTGGAAAGGTAGTGACGGATCCGCCGACAATTATATAGGTAAAGACGTGAGTGACAAGTTTAAATTATTTCCTATTCCTCAGGAAGAGTTTACAGTTAATCCGAACCTAACTCAAAACCCAGATTTCCAATAAAACTAAAAAATTGAAGAAGAGCTGTCTGTTTCCATATATTCACTTACTCTTTCTTTCCATATGGACACTTTCAAGCTCTTCTTATTATATAAACCGGATATGATAATGAAAAATATTTGTTTTTTACTATTATTACTACTATTGATTTTTACTAGGACAGTAGCACAGACAACAAAAGAAGAATTGTTTGATAATAAAAATAAAATGGCAGGTGTTCATTTTGCCTATCCTTCGAAGGATATTACAGCCGGAACTCCAATACCGAAAGGTTATGAGCCATTTTATATAAGCCATTTGGGAAGACATGGTTCACGTTACCTGATTAGTGATAGCGAATATAAAGATATAATAAATCTACTTGAAGATGCAAAAATAAATAATTCGTTGACCGATTTAGGAGTAGATGTCTTAAGCCGGTTGCAACAAGTATGGAAAGAAGTCGAATTCAGAGGTGGCGATCTTTCTTCTCTTGGGGTATCTGAGCAAAGAGACATTGCAGAACGTATGTATAAATCTTTTCCTGGTATATTTACCAATGATGCAAAAATAACAGCTTGTGCTACTACTATAGTACGTTGTGTACTTAGTATGGATGCTTTTTGCGAACGGTTAAAAGAATTTAATCCGACACTAGTCATCGATCGGAATTCAGGAACTAAATGGCAACGCTACCTGAATTTTCATACCAAAGAAGCAATCGCTTACAGATCAGCGTCAAATACATGGAAGGAAGAATATCGAAAGTTTGAGAAAGAACATGTTAAACCTGATCGTTTAATCAAATCTTTATTTTCCGATAGCACCTATATAGTACGAAAGGTGAATCCCGAATTTGTAATGTGGAATTTAGCTTCTATAGCCGGAGGAATGCAAAATATAGAAACAGATATTTCCTTTTATGACTTATTTATGGATGAAGAACTATTCGACTTATGGCAATGTAAAAACTACAAATTATATGTCAATGATGCTAATTGTTCGTTGAATGGCGGCATTATGATGAATAACGGAAAACCCCTGTTGAGAAATATCTTAGAAAGTGCCGAAAATATTATATCAACCAAAAGTAAAGGTGGTGATTTCAGATTCGCTCACGATGGTAATATAATTCCTCTCGCAATGCTTCTTCATTTGGATGGTTGCTATAACAGCATATCAGACCCTTCAAGCTTCTATAAGGTTTGGAGTGACTTTAGGGTAAGCCCGATGGCAGCAAATATCCAAATAATATTTTTCAAAAAAAAGGGTAGTGACAATATAATAGTGAAATTCTTACATAACGAGAAGGAAATACTTATTCCTCCTGTAAAAAGTGATAATTTACCTTACTACAACTGGACAGATTTAAAAGCTTTTTACAGCAAACTACTCAATTGATCAATCATAGACAATATCAACAGAGTTACCCTATCGGGTAATGATATAAAGAAAGGCATGACCGGATATTACTCCGATTGTGCCTTTTACTTTATCATTATAACAAGAAGTATAATACAGTGCAATATATTAACTTACTCTTTTTCGATTAATCTCCACTACAGCAACTTATTACATAGAGTCAAAAAATCTTAAATATGCAATAATCTTGATTATTTAAACTTAATTTTAATGTTTATATTTAAAATTGTTTATCTTTGGGCGTCAAAAACTTTTCAATAACTACTCGGTAGTCAAATCTTTTTCAGTTACGTATTAAAAACAAGTGATGATGAAATAATATTATTTCATTATGTATGTACGTATATTAACAAATTAATATTTAAGTTATGAAAATGTTTTTTTTGGCTACTAATCTTATTTCTCCTATTGACACGTTACTAGTTTCTAGCTCTGGTCGTGGAATTGGAGAAGAAAATGCATTATTGCCCGAGACTACAACACAAGCACAAGCCTGTAACACCAATACTCGAGAATATACAGCCTCAGTTAAAATCTTCATCGCAGATTTACCAAATAAAAAGACGAACCAGGCGGAAACTTTGAGTTTTCAATTGAAGAAGTACTATCATTAAATTAAGGTTCTAGTACCTCTTCTACATTATTGATAATTATAAAATTAGTCTCATGATACTTAAGAACAAACATTATTTACTTTCAACTACAATCTTAATACTTACCTTGATTCTGGGAAGTAAGGCCATGGCCCAATCAGAATTGGGAGTAGTATGGGTCAAAGAATATAATAATATTCCCGCAGGGCTAAAAGGATCACCTCAAGGATTGGAAGCTCAGCCACTATATTTTGCTGAAACAGGGCAAACCCGGTACCTACTAACCGGTACAGAAGATACTCGCACAGGCTTTATTGCTATGCTTGACGAATCGGGTAATATTCTAAAATATTGGAGTATTCCTATTCCGTCTTACTATGATAAATATATAGCTCGCACACCTCAGAGTCTTGGATATACTTATCCAGATGATATATTTGGTCTCCGAGTATTAGGTTTGTTAGGTACCTATAATGTCCAAGATATACTAGCCTCCTCTTTAAATACTGCTGTCATGAAAAAAGACGGAAGTATTTTAGCTTTTGGGTTTGTTACTCGTTTCAGAGCCGACTTGTGGAAAGCGCCAGAAGATGCGGTGACAGATTATTCTCCAGGAAGCCATGGTAGTTCACGAATGAAACAAGGAGTTTGGATGGTAGCGATTGACCCAGAGGGTAATATAGTGAAAAATCAAACTGCTCGTGGGGCAGAAGCCTATAAAATATTTCCCTATGAGGATAAAATATTGCTTACAGGATTAGATATACATACAACGGGAAAAATAGGAGCAGCTGGTGGAGAAGGCGTTGGTATGTTACATGAATATACCCTTGATGGTATCTTTGTTGCAGAACGTTGTCCAAACAGTAAAGACGGCGTAGCTATTACTGGAGCTAACAAATATCCCGATGGAAATATTCTTTTATTTGGATGGCAAGACGTTGCTATGAAAATAAACCCTGATAATCCTAATGTTAGTCTAGGAACTTTTAATGCAAACACAGTAAGTAGTGGTGCTATAAACATGCCAATGGCAGGCACTCCGACTATAGATGGAGGTTCATTCTTTAATCCACAATATGCAACAGAAAACAGACCTCAAGGAGCCTCTTTTGCTAAATTAAACAGTAACGGAACTCTTGCATATAGAGTATACGAGAATAAGAGTTCAAGAATGATTTCATATGAAAATCCTCTTATTCTAAACATGAATGAGAATAAATATGTAGGAACTATTCAGAAAAATGGAACCAATTATATCTATGAGATAAAAGATAAAGGAACCACCTACGAATTAACCGAAGGTGATCCTTATCCAAACAATACATCGTTGCGTATAGTCGGGCTACAAGATGGATTCTTCTCGATGGGCTTCGATCCTGTGACAAGAAAAACCAGTATAGCAAAACTATCAACTTGTGCTAATTTTCAACTGAATATCGGGGGCTCATCTGATGTTATTTTACTATCGGAAAAGACTTTTCCTTCGCGTACCATACAACATACAGGAAATAAAGGCATTGTTACATACAAATGGGATCTGGTTGACATTTCAACAGGAGGTAATGCGATTGAAAACTGGTCTGGTATTACTAAAAGTGGAATGACTAATGTTATTCCGGCTCAGGCTTTTAAATTAGCTACCGGAAAAGACTTTGCTATCCTGCAATATACAATTACAGCTGTCGACAACTATAATATAAGCGGAGTTCCCCAATCTTGCCAACAATCATATAATATTCAGGTCAAGATATACAAGACGTTGCCCGACAATATCCAGACCGACCCTTCGGGATGTTTTGTCCCTTTCGAACCAATAGATTTTAAGATTAAGGAAAAATGGTCACAAGCTAATCAGGGAAATTCTAATACCGGAGTTTTGGTAGGCGACCTCAATGGCGACGGGCTAGCCGAAATCATTGGCTATTCACCCGATCTGACAAAGATAAATATATACAATGGTGCGGATGGAGTGACCAAAGCAACTATTAACTTATCGTCTGCCGCTTTAGGTTCTGGCGGTTGGTATCCGGTGATGACTGCCGTGCTGGTAGATGCAGACAGGAACGGAATGGGAGAAATTATTGTAGCAAATCCAAATAAAACTCTTACTTCGTATGAAGCTGATACTACGGGGGGAACATTCAATATGGTAAAGAAATGGCCTCTTTTAGGAACCGTCACATTTGACAATCCTATCACTGTGGATAATTTTCCGCAGCCTATCGTGGCGGACCTCAACGGCGACGGTATTCCTGAATTGATTGTTTATAATAAGATTTATAACGCTGTTACAGGTGCTTATCTGGGAGAAACCGAACCAATAGCTTCCGCCAATGTCGGACGAGTACCAAATCGTGTTGGGAATAAGGCTTCAAACTTTATTACAACAGCAGATTTCGATGAGGATGGTTTACCTGAAATAGTTGCGGGAGGTAAAATATACAAAGTCACGTTTGCCGCAAACAAACAATCTGTTACTTGTACCAAGCTATATGAAAATACTTCGATTGGAGATGGTTTTACTGCTGTGGCTGATATAGACATGGATGGAAAGCTGGATGTAATAGTTACAAATGTACAAAATGCAGGACAAACCAGATTATATGTTTGGAGTCCTATTGATGGCAGGGCTATAGATAATATTTTAGTTTACACAGATGCCGGTTACCCCGCACAATCATACCCATTTGTAGGTGATATCGATGGCGTTGTAGATCCATTGACCGGGGAGAAACACCCTGAAATATGTTTAACAATAAAAGAAAAAGTACTTGCATATAAATATGACTCTGCAACAGGTAAAATGAAAGAGAAGTGGACGCTGGAAACTAGCGATACATCAGGAGGTACAGGTATTACTTTGTTCGATTTTAACAATGACGGAATTAATGAATTAGTCTATCGCGATCAAACGTTATTGCGTATACTTGATGGACGTGCAGATAATACACCACCTATACTATCCGATGCCGGAGCATCTATCGCTTGTGCTTCGGGTACAGCATTCGAATTTCCGATTATTGCAGATGTCGACGGTGATGGGAGTGTTAATGTTTGCGTGACATGTTCCGCCGGATATGGCATTGGTCCTCAATATATACGTGTTTACGAAAGTGGTTCGAAACCTTGGGCTCCGACACGTCAGGTATGGAATCAAGTAAATTATGAACCTACTCAAATCAATAACGACCTGACTGTACCAACCACTTCCATACCTAAAAATATGAAATTCGAAGTGAACGGAGTCAAGCACTCACCATTTAATGGAACATTGATTCAAGTGCCGATATCGAATATAAATATGGAACCTGTATTGGATGCTCCCGATCCCTTTGTCGTGAAATTAAACGCAGTTCTTAAAGATGAGACTACCGTTAAGCTTTCTGTGATTATAGCTAATCAGGGACAGAAATATGTAAACTCGGGGCTACCAGTCTCATTATATAAAGGCAGTACTTTCGACCCAAGTAGTCTACTGGTAACAAAACCATTAGGCGTATCCTTAGCACCAGGAAGCTCGACCGAATTAGAACTAATGGAGCTTGATATAAAAAATATGGCTGCGAATTATTCTATACGATTGCAAGACGATGGGACCACCTACCCTGCTCCGGGGTCGTATATGGATTGTAACATGAACAATAATACGGTAAGTGTCAGTGGAATTTTTGCTAATAATGACAACTTACTGGCATTTATGGATAAAACTAACTCACTCCATATTACCAGCAATGATGTTATACCTACTACATGTAGTACGCCTTCAGTCATTCTACTAGAACTTCCGAAACATGGAACAGCAACTCCTAACGGTTCATTTATCGACTATACGCCTGATACTGATTATATAGGAAACGATACGTTAAAGTATCAGATATCCTGCGGCTCAGGTACTTCCGCCGCTTACGTTTATATAAATGTTGTGCCACAACCTGATAATATAAGTGATGCAACATGTTACATAGAACCTCCGAAACAAACTTGGTCTGTAAATGAAGTAGTAATAAAGAATACCACTCAATATGACGTAGGACAACCTCCATATGTTGGGGATGTTGACGGCGACGGAAAGCCAGAAATATTAGCATTAAGAGCATCCAGCAATATAATCGACATATTGAAAGGAGATGGAACTCTAAAAAAATCGATAACGATTAACTATAGTTATGTGGGTGCCGTACCTATAGCTGCGATAGGACGAATCAAATATAACAACGAAAAAGACACTATGCTGATAGTAAGCATATCCAGCTCTACAAAAAAGTTACATGGTTACAACATTGATGGAAAGCTACTATGGAATTCTTCAACAGACTATGGAGCTCAACCCTATGGAGCCGCTGTTAATCTTGCCGATATTGACGGGGATGGATGGGCTGAACTTATTGTCCGCAATAAAATATTTGCAGCAGAAAGTGGCAAATTACTATTAGAAATTCCAGGAGGAAATACAGGTATCAGCCATGGGTGGTCAGATAATTATTTTCAGGTCGGAGTAGGCAGTGTCCTTGAAAATGGCCGCCAACAAATTTTTGCAGGAAACGCTGTATATGATGTTAAAATAACAAACAGAGAAGGTACAACTGGCAACTCTCTATTATCAACAACGACTGTCACACCGGAAATATTCGATGGAACAATAGCTCCAATAGATGGATGTGCACAAATGGTAGATTTTGATCTGGACGGACATCCAGATGTTATAGTTTCGACAATAGACAGAGCTAAGAATGCTTGCTATGTCTATGCATGGTCTCCATTCAAACAGAAAATAATATCATCAGCTAAAATTGCTAATGTATATAAAAAGAATATACCATTTATAGGCGATATAGACGGAGATCAATATCCTGAAATTGTTTTGATACACGGACGAGCCGCTGGGGACGTTATTTATCCCGAAACAGATAAAATTACGGCCCTAAAATATGACCCTTCATCACCTCTAGAAATGAAGACATTTTGGCAAATAGATCATTATGATAGATCAGGAGCCACATCTATAACACTCTTTGACTTTAATCAAGATAATATTGCAGAATTGGTTTATCGCGACGAAAAGCTTCTACGCATTATAAACGGAAGTCTCAAAAGCCACATAACAGGCATGGATACTACTGCTGTTTATAATCTGGCTACATTTGAATGTGGATCGATTACTACATTTGAATATCCTATCGTTGCCGATGTTGATGATGATGGACAGGCCGAAATTGTTACCATTGGCAATAGACCAGCAGCATTCGCTTTCAATGGCTTACTGCGTATCTATAAGTCAGGCGGGGCATCGTGGGCTCCCGCACGTAAAGTGTGGAACCAATATGCATATAATGCCGTAAACATAAATGAAGATCTTACTGTACCCCGCATTCCGTTAAACACATCGACAATTTTTCCCGGAAAAGACGCCATATTGGGCACAGATGATGACATACGTCCTTACAATAGCTTTCTGATGCAGCAAACAACGCTCAATCATAAAGGAATATCTCTGTTTTTAGCACCAAATATACAAATTGCAGATGCTAGCGACATTAGATACGAATACAATGCTGACATAGATAAACTAACGATCAAAGACCTGAAGTTAATCAATAAAGGTGATGCTATTTTTGATGGACCTATAATGATATCTGTATATAATATGGTTATTAATTCCGAGAATCTTATCATAACACAGCAAGAAGAATGCAATATAAATAAGAATGAAACAATTACGGTCTCAATTGAGATCGAAGATTTCGGGAAATATATTCCAACTGATAACTTGATTATAAACATCAACGATGATGGGACAGGAAAGACAAGTCAGCCTGTATGCGAAGAATGTCCTCCGAATAAGAGTGATTCATTTGCCAATATAGACCTTAGTGGCTTAGCTTGGGCAAATCCATATAAGAATTGTATCGGCGGGACAGTCCAATTCGATAGTAAAGATTTCAGCACTACAGGTACAGATGTAAAATACAAATGGCTCAATCCTGACTCAACACAATTGAGTGGAATACGGAACCCTAGTATAACAAATTTAACTTTAGACCATGCCGGAAGGTATACATTTATTGCCGAAGGGATCAATGAAGACCTATCTATAAGATATAGACTACCATATATGTCTGTTGCTCCTAAAACGATGTATTGGACCGGGAAAATAGATAGAAATTGGAATAACATTGACAATTGGGCTTCCGATATTAGTGGGACAGAAATTAAAGCGATTCCAACACTATGTACTAGTGTGCATATACCTTATATTTCAGGTGCTAATGCTAATTATCCATCCTTAAAACCAGATGTTACTCCAACAAATGAATCACATGGAGCAACCGGAATATATGGTAAACCTGAAGCAGACAGCATCATTTTTCATTATGGTTCTGAATTAGCATATCAGCATCAGTTGGCTTATAATAATGCCAAAGTACAATATAACTTTGGCTATTATGCAAATATGTCGGATGGTTTGCAACCAACTGAAAACAAAGATGGAGCATCTGCATTGAGCATGAAACGAAATCGTTGGTATCCATTGGCAGCTCCATTGAAAAGTATGGCATCCGGTGATTTTGCATTTGGTGGATATCCTTTCACTTGGCAAGCCCTACATAATGTGATATCCGGAAATACTATTACTTTCGAGAATAATAGTGTGAAAAATGATATCAATTTGGCAGAGACAAACAATGTTATTATTGTTAATACTGGGCTTTATCAGTCTGGGAAAATAGGCTATAACGATCACAAACATCTTCAGGGCTTGAAAGGTGTCCTAGAAATTCCTTATTGGAATAACACTGATGAAGAAATCTATCATCCGGGACATAGTTACGACTATATTGCCGGGCTCAGCTCGTTCTACTACTTTAATGCAAAAACGCTTCAAACTTTGCACAATCCGATTGGTAAAATGAAACGTGGGAACGAATCCTACCGCTTTATTTATGAAGGAAAGACTGAGGAAATTATTTCGTCGAGTGGTGACACCCTACGTTGTTATGTTATGAACGTTAGCTCAACAAATAGCCCCCATGTGCTAATAGGAAATCCATTTATGGCCTCTATAAATATGGATCACTTCTATGAAATCAACCAAAACATTTTAGTAAAAGACGAAGGATATCGCTTATATGTCGATGATAATGGTTTACAATGGAAAAAGTATGAATATCGAATGACAGATGGTTCTTATAATGCCGTAAATAGCCTTCAATCGTTTATAGTAACTTTTACTACAACCGGTGCAGGAAGGAAACTATACTTTCCTATTGAAGGCCGTTACGCACTGACCGGTACCACAACTAACATTACCCCTAGACGAATCGAATTGTCCGGAGCTTTAAATGTAACTATCAAAAGTAGCGAAGGACTTGAAGGTGATTATGCTGAACTGAGTCCAGCCTCATCAGTAGATGAGTCAGCAAATAATGTTAGTAAACTCATTAATAAAGAAGAACGCCTAACTCCCGAAGTCTTTTTTATCGGAAAGAATGATACCAGCTACAATCTCATGCAGATTTATCAACCGGGCGATAAGGAAGTCAGTATAGGAATAAGATATCCAGAAGGTAACAGCGACCTGACTCTAACCTTTGGAAAGGTTGAGGAATTTGTAGCATTGACCGGAATCACACCTGTACTCATAGATAAGAGTACAGGTACGAAGCAAAACTTGGTAGATAAGAACAGCTACACATTTAGTCAGACTTCTACCAGTTCTAAATCAAGTTATATCGATCTTAGCAGATTTTCTATTCGATTTACATCCGGTGAAGCTTCTACCTTATTTTCCGACGATCTGTCAGTCTGCTATATTGACAATGTGTTTAGTATAGATTCATCGTTAGGTATCGAAAGTGTAATTATTTACAATCTATCAGGACAACAAATATTCAAAAGCCAGAAGTTGGATGGAACCTCTACTTATTACACGCATAACATAAGTTTATCTCCATCTATATATGTAGTAAAAGTTATGCGAACAGATGGTAAGTCTGTTAGTTGTAAATTTATTGCTAAATAATCGTTTCTAATATTCTAAACGATCATATATATTCTTCTTAAGATTAAACCTCATAACTTATAATGGTTATGAGGTTTTGTTTATAGCATATTTTCAGTCGCCGACTCAGTCAATTTGACATAGATATATTATGGCTCAATATTTGTTTTAAAATTGTCATGGATAAAAAAATAGAAATATTAGAAAATAATAGGAATCAGCATATTGACGATTTTTATTTGAAGTTTAAAGAGAAACTTGAACAAACTCATATGTTCCCTTCTGATTATATATTTAAATATATTGTACCTTCGGAACAAAGTATAATTGCGAGACTATGTGCAATCTTCGATGATCCAAATACAAGTTTTTCTACCAGAGATAGTAAGAATGGTAAATATACAAGCATAACCGTAAAGGTTCCAGTAAATGATGCTGACGATATTATAATTTATTATAGGCAAGCTTCTGCCATTGACGGAATTATGGCACTTTAATCAATCCATTACACATCTAACAGAATATCTCATAGATGCGTTATTACTATTAGTAAAACCTATATAAGTAAAGCCTCCATAGTGTATATTTACAACGGCTCCAACTCCGTGAAATCCAGCCGTTCTTCCAAAATTTAAAGGTTTCCGGCTTGTAACTTCTACATAGCCAGCAGGGATTGCATTGAAGCCATTAGGTGTATTATTTGCCTTCCCCCATGTATAAGAACCGCCTTCTACATAGCCATATACTTTACCCGCATTAGCTTTTATTGGTTCCAAAGCTGCAGTTGTACCACCCATCATATCCAATAAATCCTTCCACTCATTATATGTTGGCATATGCCAACCTTTAGGGCATGCCTTAGTACCCTGATCCACAGTATAAAGTAGACCAAAGTTATCAATAAAATCATCGTATGACTGCCCAGATATCGCTACCCCGGCATTAATATAATCTCCTATTACTTCATTTGGTATTTCGGTAACTACATTAACCCCTAACACACCAGCAGTATTATTATACCCTTGATTAAAATACAGTCCATCGGGACATTCAATCCATTGACCGTCTTTATCTTTCAAAGATCTAAGATTTTGAGTTGTCCATACCTTATTGTATATTGTGCCATCGGTCAATGTTCCCATAAATCGCTTTGTCGTATACGAGTGCCCTTCATAATCTGTGACGACTCCAGTTCCATCTGTATTTTCGATGTACGAAAAATTATCTTTAAGATTTTCTCTTCCTAAGATTTGCCAAGATGAACCATCCCAAACATAAATACCAGACATGAATAAAGGGCACTCTGGATCAGTTATATTGTAAACAATTAAACCTGTATGATCTATATTTGAATAAGAATCAATTACCCCTAGAGTTTCGGATAGATTACCCTCCAACTTTTTCAAAGCTACGCGAGGTAATAGCAAACCTCTTGATGCTGTAGTATTATCTGAATCTGCTAAATGTTCTTTCAGATCTAATAGACTACCGACATTGGGTTCATGGCTACTGCCAATAGTTATCTGCGAAAATAATGCTGTACTACCATTCAACATGATAAATATCAAAATTCCGGCAATGAATTTAGATAATATTACGCCCCGTTCCATATATTTGTCACCACTCACTTATTAATAATACTTATATCGCAAATATAGATATAAATACACATTATTTGTGATAAGCAAATGAAAATACTTATGGGTAATCACTAAATCTACTTAATATCTATATCTATAATAGTTTTTTTGATCAACAAAGATGCATCGACACTCCATAATAAAACGATTAAAGAGTGAATATAAAACTGTTCTTTTAAGTTAAACCTTCTATTTATTATTCTACTACTAATCTTTTTTAGTAATTTGCAAATAAGGTTGTATCCTATTTTATTTAATCGTTTAGTCAATAAATTAACTGATCTAGGATAACTTTTTACGCGAGTCCAATAATTAAAGTAGTAATATAAAAACAAGAAATTATGAAGAAAAAGAAAATTGCAGTATTAGTAGGAAGCTTAAGAAAGAAAGCATATTCGAAAAGTGTGGCTAATTGTGTAATAGGATTGGCTTCAGATGACTTTGATATGCAAATTATAGAAATAGGTAATCTGCCTATATATAATCAAGATTACGACGATGAGGAGATAGATATTTATACTAAATTTAGAGAAACAATAAAAGCTTCTGATGCTATTTTGATAGTAACAGCCGAACACAATCGTTCTATACCTGCAGTATTAAAGAATGCCTTAGATGTGGGATCTAGACCTTATGGCAAAAGTGTTTGGGCCGGTAAACCCGGAGCAATAATAAGCCAATCATACGGTGCTATCGGAGGTTTTGGAGCAAATCATCATCTTCGCCAAGTGACCTCTTTCCTTGATGTACGTATGATGAACCAACCTGAATGTTATTTGGGCGAGATCATGAACTCTTTAGACGAGAATGGTATCATTACATCGGAAAGAACAATCAAGTTTTTAAAACAATTCATGGACGCTTATAAAAAATGGGTTAATTAATTTATTATTAAACATTAGAACATCATCAAACCGTTTAAAGTAATTTCAAAGGTTGAGATCACAAAGGACATACTCAGATTTGAGATTACATCCGCTTAAAATATAATCATAAAGAAAAAGCGCTAATCATTTATAAATGATTAGCGCTTTTTAAAGTACTCGGAGCGGTTGAGTATATATTAATCAACAAGAATATTTTCAGCAAATATGACAAAGAACCACCTATTTTAGGATAAGACAGACTATGAGTTTCAAGGTAACGGTAACAGCCCTTCCCACCTTACATCCCAATTCCCGTCTTTGGGAAATCCCGGATTAGGAATATCATTATCATCCCATCCTGCACACATTAAGGCAATAGCTGTAAGTAATCCTCCATTACCCGGTAAATATACACGTAAATCTTTATTTTGAAAATTATGACCATTATTTAAATATGTGTTAGTTTGCCTATCCATCAACAATATATCAATGGCCTTTTGAGCCTCCCCTAAACGCACAGCAGTCATAGCAGTCATTGGATAATCCCATCCCCAGGTTTGATCCCAATTCCAATTCTTTAAGACCCAATCCAAAGTATTACTCATGATCTTTTTATCTACCAGATGGCATTGAGGAATTATACCTAAAGATCCTAATACACTCATATGGTCGGTGGTATAACGTTCATTTGCATAATCTTTACCCACCGATTCGGCCGCAGGATAAATACCATCTTCTGAATAAAGAGGAGATAACTTTTTAATCAGATCATCCCATTCCATACAACGGTCAAGCCCTGAGCGTTCACGCCATTTTTGTGCTATTTCCAATCCCACGATCCAATAACACATTTCGAACGGAGAGTTTACTGTATTTTGGGGTTCAAACCTCTCCTGAGCAGGTATATAACCTTTCAATATGTAACGATCATTCTTTACATCATAGCTGGCAAACGAATACATAAATTCTGCTGTTTGCTGGATCATATCTTTATATTTATCAATTATTTTCTGTGAAGGTTCAGTTCTGTATAATAACTCTGATAAATAGATAGGGTGAGGTTGCTGCCATATCAAAAAAGGGCCAACATAAGATGGCGTATCCATACCCGAAGGATCGGTCATTTTCATCCATCTTACTCCGTCGAAGCCTTGTCGAACCGCAATCTCACGGGCTATAGGTAATGCATTTATATACCAATTCAATGTGTTGCTCAACCATTCAGGATGTTGCCAAAGAGCAAAATGCGATTGATGCCACCACACCATCTCTAAATGAAATTTACCATACCAGGAATTATAAGTCAAACCTGTTTCCTGCGGAGGGCTTCCACCTGCACATTGAGTAGCGAGCAGGTACTGTGATAGTACCACCCGGCGTTCCAATTCTTTAGCCCGGGGATCTTTGCATAACGAAAAATCTACAACCGCCGATTTATTCCAGAAGGAGTTCCAGTATCGAGCCGATAATTGCTGTACATCGTCATATGAAAGCGAATCACCGGCATCTCTTTTTTGTGAAAATGAGCAGACCAAATGGAGCCCATTACTTTTGGATGATAATGTAAAATAATTCTTCTCCTTTTCGGAAAAGTCTGCCTCATCGTCCCATTTTATTGTCACATAATAGATGGTTTCGTCGATCTGACGTTTCAAAATAACCCGATATTTATCCGAATGAATAATAGAAGTATGATGCAAATCGTTCTTATCCCATTCACAACCATCGGATATATTCTTATCTGAAGGATAAGCAAAGCAGAATTTTACAGATGGCTTGGCGTTTGAATGAATAGACACACTTATTGCATCTTTCTCCGGATGGCAAACTGTTTTTACATCAAACTGTTGATCTCTAATAGTAAAACTACTTTTTATTATTCCATCCCACATGTCTAACTCCTGCGAAATATTCTTTAATTCAGAAGCTTTTACACCCTCATCCAGTCCTAATCCTATATTTCCCAAGTGTATACGGTGGGGATTTGCCCTGAACCAATTTGCTGCTTCTTTCGAATCTGTAGACTCATCTTTCTGTATAGCATAATATTCTACTTTACCGCGTCCAAAGTCAAACGGTTTTAATATATCCTGAAAGGTGAATTCTCTAAGATTAGGCTTACTATGCCACCCCCAGTCGGACTGTGTTCCCAATGGAATACCATTTTTGTACAAATCAGTAAATGTTTGCAATCCGGTAGCATCTACTGTAAAGGCAAAGCCTCCGTTCCCAATAGTAAAGGAAGATAGTGTATCAACATTTACCACTGTAGGATTGTTTCTATGGACCAGGGATTTTCTATTAATTTTAGACTCATTATCTTTATATCCCAAAAAGGATATTAGTAATATAATATAAGAAAATATATTGATAGACATCTATTATTTATAATTTTACATTATTAGGGTTTACTTGATATACATTGTTATTTCATGAGTACCGGAGGTTATCATACCCACATACAAGAATGGTTCTCCCTTTACTTTCGTTGCCTTTACAAATGTTCCGTTATTATAGATTTCGTACTTTCCGAAAGGTAGCGGCAAATAAACTTCAGCCTCCATATTGGCAGGAAGTACTACTTTCATGGAAAACTTTTCCGTCTTGTTTTCTATTGCAAGCTGTATCTTTCCTTTTATCGTAGGGATGGTTGACTTTGCCCATTTCAATGACCCTAACTGCGGTTTTATACGTACCAGTCCATAACCGGGAATCAACGGTTCTACTCCAATTACTTTTCGGGGAATGATATTAGCAGGAGCTGCCCCCCAAGCATGATTCCAGTCCTGATTCGGTTTATACTTATTGTCCCACGCTTCTAGCGAAATAGTGGAGCCTACACGGATCATATTATACCATCCTCTGTCGTCTGTTTTTGTTAACATATGCAGGCCATAATCTGCATTACCGGACTCGTATATTGCATCCATCAAAAATTGAGAACCATACACACTACAGGCCATCCCGCGAGTTTGTATAAATTCCATTACCTTATTCATTCTGCCTGACGGAACCATTCCAAATGCAACAGGGAACATATTTGCATGAAGAGATGCATGGTTTGTTGTATCACCATCTACATAATAGCCTAATTTGGGATTAAAGAACATCTTATTAAACCTAATAAGGAACATATTTGCCTCTTCTTCGAAAAAAGAAGCATCATACTTTAAATCCAGTGCTTTGGCAATCTTACCCATAAGTTTTAACGCTTCGTAGTGATAAGCATTTGTTACAGTATTATAATCAGTGAAAACAAATCCATCAGCTTCCCCTCCCTCATGTTTATTCAGGCCGAGAATTCCTGTATGAGGCCAGTCTACTATATCTCTTATTTTTTCACCTGGCCGGTTAATAGAGAATAAGAATTCAGGAGTCTGTAAGTTTTGAGTCGTACTTATCATTCCGTTCTTTTCCCGTAGTTGCATTAATGTACGTGCTTTGAGTATGTTATAATTAACTTTGAGTGAACGACTATCACCTGTATACATATAGTCATTCCATGCGATCAGAACAGCTTGTAATATCCATTCTGTAGGCCAGGTCGGATATTGAAGTAAGTATTCGTGTGTACGGCGTGCCATCGAATATTCCCTCTCTACACTATAATGGCAGAGTTGATTGATTAGAGCGTCCGCTTCATAAGGAATACGTTCGCGGTCACCGTCTACATACATGCCGGTAAAGGAAGTAGCCTGAATCGAATATTTGCACATATTCCAAATCTGATTCAATGTATCATTGCTGCATTGGAAGGAGGACGCAGTTGTATCAAACGGATAATGAACATGTTCCCGGGATATCGCACCCGAAAGTAACGGAGATGCATAACCTTCGATTTCGCAATACCTGAAAGGGAGCACCTCGCCCACATATCCAGGCATTAATATTGCGGCGCTTCTTGTATTCTGTTTATCTTTGGCTATCTTGATCCGGTAAGTATATGTTCCTTTTAGTAGAACCAAAGGATAAGAGTGGTAGCGGATTGTTCCTCCGGGATTACGGTCCACACGACTTCCCGACATGCATTCTCCCAAATGTACAAGTACTGTATCTGTATCTGATAGAGAGGTTAGTGTCAATAATAACTGGGAAAAAGCGTCCTTCCCAAAATCCGCAACATAGGTACCTGTTGTAACTGCTGTCACAGATATCGGATATTCCATAGATTTGACCTGAGGATAGGATGTAGCTGCATAGTCTGATAGGGCGGATGCTGTACGAAAAGCTTTAACATCTGACCATTCACTCTCCCCTTCCGTATTTGTCACGCACTTTACCCGCCAGAAGTAACACTTATCTTTCTTAAGCTCTGTTCCCCAATAAGGCACAGCGGTAGATTGATCGCTATCGATAAGTCCGCTATCCCATACAGTCCCCCTTCCGGCTACAGCCTCGGAGTAAGTATCTGCTAATATAATATGGTAGGCGATCTGCCTGGTACCCTTTGTCTCTCCTGGTACAATCCAGCTAAGAGAGGGATGAGTAGAGCGTATTTGTGCATATTGAAGGGCTTCTATTGCGCCATCTGTCTGCCAAACAAATATATTGCTAGCATATCCATTTTGCCATATCCGGTCGGTATGCTCTATCAGATCGGTCATCAATCCGAATGGCTTATTTTTTGCAGCTTGTAGCAAAATAGTAAAAAAAACAAAAGAACATATCAGAATAATTCGGGTTACTGTTTTTTTTGTTTTATACATGAAATTATTTTTTATAACATTACGTAAATGGTATGAATAACTTATAAAAAGGAATTTATCAACTAAAGACTATAAATACAAACGATATGTTGACAGGCTAATCGAGCCGGAAGATACAAAAGAACACTTCTGTATATCTTCTCCCATTGGTCTGAACAGGTTCTAACTTTCTGGTAAAAGTTGGCTTCCGGCAATATGATTAGTCTATAAATTCAACGCAATGAATTTCATCCAATGTTATCAATTCCAACCCGGGTTTTGGCTCATTATTTGGTCTTTGTTGGTATCTATCACAACTTGAGGTATTGGCCATAGATTGAAACTTCTAGTCAATGTATTTCGAGGATCATCCCAATACGCATATTTCTTAATGCGCTCTAAAGCAACTGTTCCTCCCATACGAAGCAGGGTGTTCCACCGGCATTCTTCATAAACAAGTTCCCGGGCACGTTCATCGAGTATCAGGTCTATATTTACGTCGGCTGCAGTAACCAGATAACCACAATTAGCACGGGTACGTAATAAGTTTATATCAGATGCCGCACCAGGTTTATCATTTGCACGCATTTTGGCTTCTGCACGCAATAGAATCGTTTCCGGCAATCGAATCAGATATTCGTCACGAAATAAATTACTCCTGTTCTGTCCGTCTTTCAATCCTGTATATTTATCGGTTGAAATTTTACATGAAATAGGGAAGCATTGAGTTTTAGCTGCATCCACAGCATCTTTGCTTTCACCGTCACGGTAGATTATACTCCAGGGTACAACTTTCCCATAATATGGAGAAGTTTTTTTATTTCCTAAAAAGGTTCTTCTCAACACCGCTTCAGAGTTTCTCATATCGTCTCCCCACTTACCACTGTAAATAATATCGCGGGTATACATGGTAGGCATTACTTGCACAATGCCACGTCCTCCCACATCCTCCAGTTCATTAGCCAGATGAGCAGACATCGGGTCACGAAAAACGGGGCCGAACACACGTGAATATTGAAGTAGAGATTGCTTATCTTCAGCTTTATAAGCTGCATAGTCTACTTGTGCGACCCAAATAGCTTCTTTGTTGCCTTCCTGATAATTCTGATTTCCTTCCTGAAAAAGGTCCCAATAAACATTTCCTTTTATTATAAACCCGGTGGATGAATACAGATGATCTGGTGTCTGGTCTGCTACCGTGTTTGCATAATAATAATCGGGATTTTCATTCATACGTGTACCGAAGCGCTCTGTCATCAATTTATATAAAGAGCCATCTATCAATACATTACCATACTCGACAGCCTTCTCGTAGGCACTTCGGGCTTCACCGGCTTTGCCCTCTTCCTCCAATGCTACACCTTTGTCTATATACAATTGGCAAAGATTATGCTGTGCTGCTCCACGGACTAACCGTCCTCCGATGGGTGTTGTTTCCGGCAGATCGTTTAATATAACTTCGAGTTCATCGATTGCAAATTGATAAGTTTCTACCCGTGAGGTCCGTTTAAAATCGTAACGAGGTTTGGTAGTAATTTCTGTTACAATAGGAACTCCTCCATATAATTCTCCTAGATTTCTGTAACAGAAAGCACGAAAAAAACGACCTTGTGCTATAGCATAAGCTTTATCGGAGGCCGATCCCCAAGATATTTGAGGTAATTCTGCAGCATATAATGCTAAGTTTGCTTTTGCCAATAGTTGATACCAATGAGAAAAATTTATATAGAACACATCGTTAGAAGCATTCAATATACTATAGTCATTGAAGCGGTTTCCTCTTCTGATTGTAGCTACATCAAACATATCGGTACCATTTCCACCTCTGAATGCAAAAGACGGAGTACCTTCTTCTATCATGCACATCATTACTCTCACATGAGAGTAGCAAGCTACTAAAACCTGGTCTACCTGTTCTGAAGTAGAAAATGTATTGTCTATTGTATAGAATGTATCGGGTTTCTCTGTCAAAAAGCCGGCATCGTCACAAGCACCTGCAATCAGCAGAAAGAACAAGGCCAGAAGACTATTCTTTATCTTTTTCATGATTTATTATTATAAGATTAAAAACTAAGATTTATACCTAATGAATAAGAAGTCAGCACAGGGTATGTATCTCCAAGTACAGGTGTGCCAACTTCCGGATCTCCACCTTTCCAGTTTGTGATTGTTGCCAGATTCTTCACCGTCATGAATATCTTCATATTGTTGATAGCCATCTTCTTTACACACTGTTGAGGGAAGGTATAAGACAAGGTAACATCCTGAAAGCGAACAAATGCACGGTTCTGCAATCCCTGAAACCGCCCTCCGTCACCGGAGAAAGTTGCTGAAGGATATGTGTTGCTTCGGTTTTCCGGCGTCCACCATGGGATATAGATACCATTTGTATTAAAGTTACCGGTGCCATTGACCATAAAAGCAGCCGTATTAGACTTCATGTAATATCCACCACCACCAAAAGTTCCTGTAACCATTACATAAAGATTCCAGTTTTTATAACTGACAGTATTGCTCATATTCAATTTAAAACTAGGGCTGGTATATCCCAAAATATCACGGTCTTTAGACGTAATCACACCATCATCATCCAGATCCTTATATTTGGGAACGCCCGCACTTACACCATTCGCTTTTATGTATTCCGTATCATCTTCCTGGACAATTCCATCCTGGACATAGCCATAAATAACGCCTAACGGCTTGCCTATAAACCGGCTGTTGGAGATGTCATCATCTTCTTTGCCATCTTTATCCAGATCTTCACCATATAGATGTACCAATTTATTACGGTTTATCCAGTAAGTGACATTTGTCATCCAGTTCCATTCCCTATTATCGATATTAACGGAACGGACCGTTATTTCCAAACCTTTATTATTAACTTGTCCCATGGAAGATTTAATCTTCTTAAAACCGGTTATTACAGGTATGTCACGTTCAAATATCTGATTGGTTGTCCGTGATAAGTAAACATCTAGATCAACGAAAATCCGAGAACCCAACCAGGCCGACTCAAATCCTGTATTCCATGACTCCGTAGATTCCCATCCTAGGTCTGCATTACCAAGTGCATCGGCAGCCAATCCATACAGAATATTACTACTATTGCCGAATTCGTATCGAAGACCGCCTGTAGAACCATTCTTTGTGGTGGAAAGCGTACCATAAGGATTCAATCCCTGATTACCGTTTTTACCCCATGAAAGCTTTAGTTTCAGATTGTTCAGTACTTTTATATTTTGCATAAATGCCTCATTCGATATTCTCCAGGCAGCTCCGGCTGCTGCAAAATTGCCCCACTTCTGGTTTACTCCGAATACGGAGGCACCATCGCGGCGAAAAGATCCAGTTAAGAAATACCGATCCTTAAACGAATAGGACAACCGGCCCAGATAACCGATATTGGAACGTCTCCACTTATTCAGTTCAATTTTCTGAACGACGACTTTATGAAGGCCGTTTACTTCCAACACGGTATTTCCATTGGCTGAGAAATCATTACCTCTGGAAATTACTTGTCCATAATCCTTCCGGTCGCGGGTTGCTACGGCTGTTAAGTCGATTGTATGCCTACCAAAGGTGTTTTTATAATTCAGAATATTATCAATTACCCAGCTGGAGGAGCTGTTGTTATCAATATTTCCATTAGCGTTACTTAATAGCAACTGATAGGCTGCCGGTGTATAGCGGGAAACATCATCATAAGCACCCTGCCTTACAAAATATCGTTCATTATAAAATTCACCGACCTGATTTTTGTTCAGATTACCCGAATAGTTGAATCGATAGCTCAATCCGGGAAGACAGGGTAATTTTACTACTGCATAAGCATTCAAGCGAAAGCTATTTCTTTCATCATACCTGTCATGCGTACCGTCATGCACTCCCCAGAGAGGATTGATCAGAGCTTGTGTCTGAGGATATCTTTCTAATAATTTATTCTCTTCATCTCTATACATAACCCCATAAGGAGTCATAACAGTTGCCATGTATATATTGGCTCTCGTACCCGGATAGTTGGATCGTGTATATGCACCATCAACACCTATCTGCAACCAACTTGTGATATCTGCATTGACTTTTCCGAGTACAGAAATACGGTCGAAATCATCACCAATAACAACGCCCTGATTATTAGCATAAGCTGTGGACAAATAATAATTTAATTTTTCGCCTGCTCCGGAAACAGATACCGAATAATCCTGTACCCAACCTGTACGGGTAGATTCATCTAACCAGTTAATTTCCCGGCCTGCTTCTCTATTGGCTGCTTCCTGCTGGGTCAGCCAAGATAAATCCGAACTATTGTTCCGAGCTGAAACAGATTCCAGCCATTGCTCACCTTTCATCAGCTTCGGGCGGTTTTGCCAGGTTTGCAAACTACCGGAAGCATTAAAGTTGATGATAGGCTTACCTGAACGTCCTTTTTTAGTTGTAATAATGATAACACCATTTGCTGAACGCGAACCATAAGCGGCCGCCGATGTCGCATCTTTTAATATATCATAAGAGGCAATATCATTGGGATTAATATCATTGAGGCTTCCCATATAAATAACTCCATCTACGACTATTAACGGATCATTGGATCCGGAAATAGACTTCTGACCCCGCATCTGCATTGAAGGTTGTCCTCCGGCAGAGTTTGTGGCACCGATATCAAGGCCAGCGACATTGCCTTTTATGGATTCCAGTGCATTTAAGTTTGAAGCCAAAGCTATCAGAGAGTCTTCCAGTTTAATTGAAGAAACAGACCCTGTAAAATCCTGCCGTTTTGTTGTTCCGTATCCAATAACAATCACCTCATCAAGTGCTTTTGAATCTTCCTCCATATAGATAGATAAGAAGTGTTGAGAACCTACATGCACCTCCTGTTTGTTAAATCCAACATAAGATATTTCCAGAATTGCATCGGGTGATGTTTTTAATGAAAAATTACCCTCCGGATCGGTTATCGTTCCATTCGTTGTACCCTTTACTATTACATTAGCTCCAATAAGAGGTTCTCCTGCTTTATCAACAATGATTCCGCTAATCGTTTTTGGTTCTTCCTTCTGTTGTCCTACTACAGCAGTAACAATGACTGAATTTCCCATTACTTTGTATGCTAAGCCGCGGGAAGGAAGTATTTTATTCAGAATAAACTCTACCGGTTGACTTGAAACATTGATTGTAACATCTTTTTTATTCTCCAATACAATATCCCTATAGGAGAACTTGTAAGAACTCTGTTTCTCTATTTCCTCAAAGAACTGCTGCAATGTAACTTCTTTGACTGAAACTGTGATATTCTTTGACTGCTGTGCTAATATTCCAATTGGACTAATGAATAAAAATATAGCACAAATAAGAAAAGACAGTTGCTTTTTTTTGCTACCTTTGTTTATGTAGCATAATTGACCTTTTCGATAATTTAACATACTCAATTTTTAAAGGTTAATACAAATAATTTATGCGGTGGGGATCGCATTTATGAAAAAGGTTAACTTATATTGCCGGAGAATCTTATCCATTCTCCGGCCTTTTCATGTGGAATTCATGTTTTTCTTTTTTTAAGGTTAATAATCAATTAATTAGCTGTAATGATCCATATTTCATCATTCTTCATTCTATATTCAAATTTATAGTGCATTCTGAGTATTTCCATGACATCTCCAACATGATCGCTATAGAAATATCCTGTAAAGCGATCATTCTCAATCCATTTTCCATCAACGTGTATTTTTACACCATACTTTCGTTCTACTTTGGTAAGAACAGATTCTATCTGTTCGGAACGGAAAACCAATTCATTGCGCATCCATGCTGTTTCAAAGAGTGTATTTGTTTTTTCTAAGTGTAGCTTTCCCGATATCTTATCAAATAATATTTTCTCTTTTGATTTGACATACATCACCTCAGATGGCACAGTATGCGTTTCGATCTTTACATATCCTGAAACAAGAGCCATTTCTATTGTGTTTTCCTGTTCATAGGCATAGAGATTAAAGGTAGTTCCTAAAACTTCTATATTTAAATGTTTTGTATAAACAATAAACGGCTTTGTAGTATCTCTTTTCACTTCAAAAAAAGCTTCTCCCATAAGATCTACTTTTCTATCCTTATAGTCAAAGTTCTGCTTATAGCGTAATAAGGATTCTGAGTTTAGATAAACTCTGGAACCATCTGGAAGGGTTATGCCGGCCTTTTGTCCTTTTGCAACATCTATAGTTATTTCTTTCTGACCTAACTGATACATTTTTTTCCGGTCCTGATAAAAATAAAGGGAAAGAGTGAACAAAAGCGGTATAAGTATTATTCCTGCATATTTTAATGTACGATATAAAAACATGTTTATTTGTTTCCGTTTTAGCTTTTTCTGTATGCCGGAATATATTTTATCCAATTCCTTTTTATCAGCCTCTCCGTCTTTATAATCAAAATTGCACCAAAGGTGTTCAAACATTCCGCCTAATAATGAATTGTCCGAACTATTCACCAGTTCTTTCAATTCCAGCAGTTCTTCCTTGCTTATCTCCTTGTCAGCATAGCGGGATAGTAAATAATAAATTCTCGATTCTGTCATTGCGAATTAAATGGGCTCACCTTTTTTTATAAATATTTATAAAAGACATATACAACATGTATATATTATACACATGTCTGGCTATAATTATAACATGCCATAAGATATGTTATAAAACATTTAATTAAAAAGAGTTCAGAGTTGGATAAAGAGGAGTATGAAGAGCAATGAGTATTTTTTCATTTCAGGACGTAAAATTTGCAAGGCCAAAGATAATTGATTTCTAACGACTTGTTCGGAAATATTAAGCATTTGCGCAATTTCCCGGACTGAATAACCTTGCTCTTTATTCAATTCAAATATCTGTGCCTGCCGGGAGGATAATTTCATTTTCGAACGCTGAAGCAGGCGGTTAAATTCATCGAAGTCTATTTTCTGTTCAACCATAGTTTCCGTTGACTCTTCTTCCATGCTTAATTGTACATAATCGAGAAAGGCAGGGTTATTCAATTGTTTACGGAATTCATTTAGCATATGGTTTTTCGCTATTGTAAACAAATAGGATCTGAATGATAATGACTCATCGATTCCTTTGTATTTGATCCATACTTTTAGAAAGGTTTCCTGAACAATATCTTGAGTCAATGATTTTGATCGTGTAAAGTTAAATATAAAGGTATATAACTGAGGTGCAAACATCTCATACATAGACGTAAAATCCCCATATGAACCGACTGTCTGTTTTTTCTTATGTTCATCTGAAATATTTATCATGGGTTCATTCTGGATTTCTATATTAACGTTGAGTATTGCTCACTCTCACGGCAAATATAATATTGTTTTGCTAACCAGCCCAAAGTAATAAGTGGAATTTTAAAGAAATGTGTAACCATGAATTCAACCATTCTCCGTTTTTTACTCCATTTTTGAAAATGCCAGTAAACTGTTTTGTAGCTCAAAACAATATCTGAAAATAAGCTATTGACAGGTAGTATAATATCTCTTGTCTATTTATATTAGACATTAATAAACTCAAATAGATAACTGTTTTTCAGTTTGTACACTCAAAAGGAAAAAGAAACAGTTTTTTTCCTTTGTCTAAATCACTCACCAACAAGATTTTTCTATTTTTTTTATTGAATTCTGATTTTATTCCCAAATCTTTTCAGATTTAGGTATATACCTTTGTATTATAATCAATCCTTAATAGCAAATGAAAACAGTACAATTATTTTTTACAGTATTATTTTTGGCAGGTTCTCTAAATTTTGTTGCATGCAGTAGCGACAATAACGACAACGGAGATGGAACGGAGACAATCGCTTACAACCAGTTGCCTGCGATTTCACAAACTTTTATAACAGATCACTTTAACGGATATGAAGTAACGAAGGCTTTAAAAGCAATTAGCGGATATGATGTTTCTTTGGCAAAATCAGCTACCGCTAAAAGTACTTATACAACGACGTATGCTTCGGGTTATGAAATTAAATTTGATCAGAATGGAGTATGGTATGACATAGAAGCTAACAATGATGGTGCCTTACCTGATAATGTTCTGGCGCTCGTACCCCGTTCTGTTGTTTCATATGTGGTTCAATACTATCCGGCAAAGAGTATAACCGAAATAAAAAAAACAACTGCAGGATATGAAGTCGACCTCACGGGTAATACCGATATAGAGTTGCACTTCGACGTAAATGGTAATTATGTGGGTACAGATCACGATGACCATGATGTGGATGTACCTGTAAGCAATTTGCCAACTATATCTCAAACCTTTCTGATCACTCACTTTACTGGGGTGGACGTGGCCATGGTAAAAAAAGACAACGACAGCTACGATGTGACACTGGCTAATAGCCTTGAAATAGACTTCACTCTGCAAGGGGAATGGAAAGATATAGATGCCAATAAAGCTACTATACCCACATCTGTTTTAGTATTACTTCCTCAGAGTATAAATGACTACATACAAGCAAATCACGCTTCACGCAAGGTAGAAAGTATGGAAAAGAAAGTGAGTACATATGAAATTGACTTATCGGGCAATGTAGATTTGGTATTCGATCTCCAGGGAAATTTGTGGAGTGAAGACAGAGGCGATAATAACAGCAACCATGATAACGATAGAGTCTCTGTTGATGTTTTGCCTACGGCAGCTAGAACAATTTTGAATACCTATTTTCTTCAATCGGTTACCATCTTGTATGTAGAAAAAGACGATAATAAATTTGAAGTAAAACTTTCGGATGGTACAGAGGTTGATTTCTCGGCAGGTGGCGAACTGTTAAGTGTAGAGGTTTTGCCAAGCAAGAGCGTCCCCGACGCAATAATCCCTTCAAAAATATTGTCATATGTGAAAGCAAATTACTCAACACGATTGATAGAAGAATTTGAAAAGAAATATTCGGGATACAAAATAGAATTATCAGGATATCCAGAAATAGAACTGATATTTGATTTAAACGGCAATTTTAAAGGTTTTGATAAATAAGATTCACAAAAATATTACCAACAACATTTTATATTCATTTAACGTGAGTTCGATATAAGAAAATTATTTCAGAAGATAGTCAATTGGCTATCTTCTATTATATCTACTCTAATTGAAGACTTTTTAGGAAAGAAACTATATGGCAATAATCCAGTAATCAGATCGGTCAAGAAGTTTGCAAACGAACGATGTCTTGTATGTTCAATCTGACAAATGTTTTTCAACTTATCATTCACCGGCTCAATAATAGCTCTTTTACGAAGCATTATCGTGTCTTTAAGAGGCAATTCTCTTTTCATGTTGTTTCTTAGCTTCTAAACCAGAAGAAGCCGCTGTTGAAGTCCTACAAAGCGGTTATAAGAAACTAATTGAGGAAACTCACTGTTCATGTGTGTGTAAACATAAAACAAATAATAAACCTTCAGATTTCTCATTCCACTTAAATGAAAGGAAATCAAGATAGTCATTACTTCACTATCCGATAAACACTTAGATTTATTGCGATACTTTTTACTGTTATCTTCACGCAGAGCATGTTTGGAATAATAAACTTGAAAATCTGAGGAAAACTCATCACATAAATAGAAAATATCTGTAACCTCACAACTATTTGGCATAACAGAGCGTTTTTTTGATTTAAAAATTTGATTGTTAGAGATTTAAACACTAAACTCAAAAAAACTATTATTGAAAAAGAAATTCTTTTACTTATCCCTTAAGTCACTCCTTAAAAAACAAAAAAGCTTATAATCAATCGATTATAAGCTTTTTCTGTACTCGGAGCGGGACTTGAACCCGCACAACCGTAATGGTCACAAGATTTTAAGTCTTGCGTGTCTACCATTCCACCATCCGAGCATCCTTAGAGCGAAAGACGGGATTCGAACCCGCGACCCCGACCTTGGCAAGGTCGTGCTCTACCAACTGAGCTACTTTCGCAAATTGATGCTTTGAGAATCTTTCCAGACCGACTCCTCAGTCTCTTTCTCGTTTAGCGAGTGCAAATGTAAAAAATGTTTTTGCTTTATGCAAGGGTTTAACCGAGTAAAATTATCGTATAATATAAAAAACTGTCCCATTTCCTTCCGATTGGACTGTATATCGCTGTAATCCTGTCTTTGACGGACCCGATTTTACATTTCCCAAGCCGGAATATAAATCAAAAATACTTTTACATTTAGTACACGTCGCTGTACCATCAGAACTAGATGGCACAACTACAATATCTCTCATTTTCTCATTTGGACAACACAGATCAAATGCAGAAAGACTCACAACTCCATTTTCCTGAATGATATTACTAACAACAAGTAACCCTGAATAACCAACCGACTCATTCACTAATCTAGGTTTAGTAAATACCTTAATACTTCCAGCCCCCCGTAAATCAGCATCAAGATTATTCAAATCTATTTTAAAATTAGGGTAGCCCGGAATTATATTTCTCTCTTCATCTTTACTACAAGATAAAGTTCCAAATACGAGTATACCCACTATAAATATATATTTTAAGCTTTTCATATTATATACAACGTTGCTTACATATAAAATATTATTTCCTATTCGCCCTTAAAGCCTCCAGATTCCTTTTAAGCCCCGTATATTTAGCTCTTTTCACAGCTGATCCTTTAAATATACTTTGATACTCTTCTACACTAAGACTATTTAACCGATCGAAAGATAATCCCAGGAATGCATCAGATGGCTTAAACTCTTCTGCACTAAGTGAACGTGCATATCTGTTATAAGGACAAACCTGTTGACAAATATCACAACCATAAAATCTATTATTCAGATTGGGTATAATATCTTCATCTATTTCACCCTTGTTTTCTATTGTCTGATAAGAGATACACTTCTTTGCATTTATCACCTTAGGTGTTACTATTGCACTGGTCGGACAAGCGTCAATACAACGAGTACAATTTCCACATGAATTTGAAAGAGGAATATCATAATCCAATTCCAAATTAAGTATTAGTTCTCCAAGAAAGAAATAAGAACCTTTCTTCGGGATAATCAGTAATGAATTTTTTCCGATAAACCCTATACCTGCTTTCGCAGCCCAATAGCGTTCCAGAACAGGTGCAGTATCCACAAAACAACGACCCTCCAACTCGGGATTCAACGATTTGATATAATCATACAACATCTGCAATTTTGCTTTTACAACATCATGATAATCTTTACCATAAGCATAATAAGCAAACTGCGGATGATCTTCAGGCTGTTTTACTTCCGGATAATAGTTTAAAGCTACACAAATAATAGAACGCGCCCCTTCAACTAAGACGGTAGGGTTGAGTCGTTTCTCTGCATTACGGTTCATATATTCCATATTGGCATGAAATGAACTACTAATCCAGTCTTTATACCCTCGCTGATTCTCCAAATCAACTTCCTCCGCCTCACAAACACCACAAGCATCGAACCCAAGGCTATAAGCGTATTCTTTTATCTGTATGGAAGTAACCAATCTTTATTTATTTTTGACGTTTATCGACCCTCTTTACTCCAAAATAGTCGAATGCAGTAGGATCAACATATATTTCTTCTTTGGTACTTTTATTTCTAAATACAACAAAATCATGGTCTTTAAACCATCCATCCTTTACATTCTTATGCATATTGTTTCCGAATAGGTACAACTTACCTTTTTTCGGTTTTGCCTCCCATTCTTTATCTAATCCAAATCTTTTTATAAGATAACTACCTGTTGCTGCTGTAAATGCAGCATAACCAACACAATTAGCCCCTCCATTCTCAAAAGCCTTCAAGGGTTCATTGTCTGTATATTCGGTAGAAAAATCTAACGCATCAGCTGTTATATTCAATGAAAAATCTATTATTGCCTCGATATCGATATTTGTATCCAACGACTCATCATTGGGCAAGCTCTGATTGATATGCGCCGCCAGCTTATCGTCTTTCAATTCATATGATTTACGCCCTCCGCCATCTTCATATTTCACAGCCATTCGATATATAGCACCTTTCAATAAAAAAGCCGCAACTAAAATGACAACAATAATTAGAACTGTTCTTACAATTATCCCTTTCATATTTTTACCCATATCTTTTATGTAGTTTCCATTAATGATTTTAACTAAAAAGTGACAAAAGTTACAGAAAAAGAAGTAATAATAAACTGTAACCTATTAATTGTTATTCGTCTTTTCTATTTCCATATAGATAAAAATATCGAGACATTTTATATTATTTACCAAACAAACCTTTACTTACGTACCATCTAAACTGGAGTAATTTCCAGCCCTTAGATGGAGAAAAAGCAAATATGTAGCCAAAGAATAAAACAAACGAACCAATCCATTTCTTCAATTCAGAAAAAATACGATTTCGAAAAGCTTTCCGGGATACAGCTTTTGTACGTATACGTTCACTCTTTCCAATAGAATAGGTCAGTTCTCTAAAATGTGATTCAGTCAGCTTTTTCTCAGGTATATAATGATAAATACCCATTTGCGGTAAATAGTAAAACTGCTCCTTCCCTCGCGTAAGCCTATCGTATAAATCTTTTTCTTCTGCACCGATCAATCCTGTGCCTTTGCGGCCAAGATCTACATTAAAGAGACCGTATTTTTCAAATATTTCTCTTCTAAAAGCGGAATTTCCACCTCCAGGATATTTCCCATTCTTAAATGGCTTCACCTTATCCCCTTCATACAAAGCACCACCGATAAGTTGCTCTGTATAATGAGATAGCCACTTCGGTTTTACAACTTCATAAACCGGTTCGATAGGACCTCCACAAGCTCCCACCGAAGGATTTTCTTTAAATAATATATCTATTGAAGAAAGATAATGATCGAAAGCAGTAGCATCGTCATCTACAAAAACAAGTATCTCTCCCCTACTCTCTGCCACACCTCTGTTACGAGCATAAGACAAGCCTTGGTTGGTCTCTACAAAGTAGCGAAACTGTATATGAGGATAATCTTTCTGAAACTGACTGCAAATACTTTCCGTCGCATCTGTACTATTATTATTTATCAATACTATCTCATAGTCCTGATAGGGGAAATCCTGCTCTGCAATACTCTTCATGGCATTGTAGATATATTTCGCTCTATTATATGTACAGAATATAACGGAAAATCTCATTTTAATTTATTTTATCTTCCTTCTTACGCCTAAATATACCCAAACCAATCATTCCGAACAACAATAGCACTAGCAATCCTGAAGATGCTGTAGCTACTGTGGTACTTAAATAATAATCTTTTGGTTCGAACTTAAATACTATTTCATGCTCACCGGCAGGTATACGCATAGCTCTCAATGTCCAGTCGGCACGAAAATGCGGCACTTCCTTTCCATCCAAATAAGCCTGCCATCCATCAGCAAAATACATTTCTGAGAATATAGCAAGCTGCTCACCGACAGCCTTCGATTTATATGTTAATATATTAGGTTTATATATAGTCATTTCTATTGTAGCCATAGAATCGGCGACAATATTCAATCCAGACAATTCGGCTTCAAAACGTTTGTCCACTAATGCTGTTTGGTGAGTATCCAATGTCTTTAAAGCAGCAATCTCCTCATCTGCATTATTTACCAATTTATATTCAGAGACAAACCATGCAGCACCCATTGCATAAGGATTTATCAATGGAGGTTGCTCTGGATTATAAATTATATATTTTGTATTCAATAAGTTCAATCCTGTAGTCGCTGCAAATGAAGCTGTAATGGTATCTATATTCTGCGATGCGAAAGAGGCCGCAACATGTCTTATATCTCCTTCTAACTGATGGTCGATAAGCTCCTGATAACGTTTGAGCTTAGCAGCATGATATCCTCCTATCGACTTATGATAATAAGAAGTATTCGTTTCATTAAACGGATTGTTCAAATTGAGAACCCGATAAGAAGGATGAGTGTCTTGCAATATGATTTTATCGACAGGAGTTTGAGAGAATGTTTGTGTTGTATAAGTCGTTTTATTCACAAAGTTAGTTGCGTTCAGATAGCGTTTATCCACTCCCCACAAATCAATGAGTAATAAAACTGAAATAATAGCAGCCGAATACATCATCAATTTTTGCTTCTCTATCTTAGTACGGAAAGAAAAGTATAATACAGCACCTGCCAAAACAACAAATATCAAAGACCTAAAAGCATCGGCAGATAAAAGATCTTTTCGATCGGCCAACAGAGCATTGTAATACCAATCAGGCACCTGACTACGCCAAGTCTCGTCTGTTCCGGAAGTAAAATTAAAGAAGAATCCGGGTGCGATCCAGAAGAAGAAACATAGCCCTCCTACTACCCCGAAGGAAATATAAAGCGCTTTTTTCAATTTTTGAATCTCAATATCACCTGACAAAAATTCTTTTATACCCCATACAGCAATCATCACCACCGAAAGTGCGGGTATAACTAAAGCTGTCGATACAGCACGAAATTTATTATATAACGGGAAATGATAGAAGAACAAGTCATTAAACCATTCCATATTTTTTCCCCATGACAAGAATATAAATAATATAGTACCGGTAAACAAAGCCCACTTTACCTTACTGCGTATAACAATCATACCCAAGATAAACAAGAAGCAAATAATTGCCCCGAAATAGACAGGACCGGAAGTAAATGGCTGTTCACCCCAATACGTATTTGCCCGTACTCCTTTGGCATCGACCTGTGCTCCATTCTTCACCATCTCGTTATATAAATTGGATGAATGGTCAAGCATGCCGCCCGATGAACCACCATATATATTAGGTATCATCAAAGATAAAGTTTCGGCTTTGCCATAACTCCAAGCAAAGGCATAGTCTTTATCCAAGCCCGAAGATTGTTTTTCGGTTGAAGTGGGTGTAGTAAGTTCCGATTTTCCTCGTGTACTTTCTTCTGCCATTTTCAGATTGGAATATATATTCCCCATGTTACATGCTGCTGCCATTACAAGGGCGATAATCATCACACCACAGGCTTTCACTAAAGTTTTGATATCTTTCTCCGATATCATTTGAACAGCAAAAGCAACAAACAATATAAAGCAGAATATACCTGTATAGTATGTCATCTGCAAGTGATTATTCTTTATTTGCAAGGCTAGTCCCAACGCAACCAGGAGACCTCCGAGCAATATCTTTTTCCTAAACAGAGCCATTATTCCGGCCACAATCAACGGCATATATGCTAAAGCCCATGCTTTAGTAACATGTCCGGCCTCTAATATTATTATATTATATGATGAAAGAGAGTAAGCAATAGCCCCTATTATAGATATAGAGGGCTTGAAACCCATAATACAAAACAAAAGATAAGCCATCAACATGCCTACAAATACAGGGCCTGCCGTATTAGAGCCTAATGCCTTGAAAGGCATCTGAATATAATCGAGAAAATTAGGGCTTCCTCCCTTTATTCCTATTTGATATGCAGGCATACCCGAAAACATAGAACCAGTCCAAGCCGAAGATTGCCCTTCTTTCTCATAATATTCGTTTAATTCTTGAAATGCCCCTTGAAACTGGGTTACATCATGTTGTGACAAAACTTTACCATCCATGACAGGACTAAAGTATATCATCGTAATAGCTAAAAATACTATTATAGCAACAATATGAGGCAACATTGTTTTGAGTAAGGATTGCTCTTTGTTTATCATCTTATTTCATTTTTAAGGCCAAAGACCTATTTATTATTCTGGTATATATGACAGATATTGTATATTAGACTTTAATGTATCATTAGTCCATTTCTATTTTTTCTTCAATATATATATTAACGAGCTACAGCGTTTTTTATTCGCCAGAGAACGAAGAAAAAAGATTCCACCTTTGACCAGTCCAACCAGGCTGGCCATAAAGGTACCTTTATTTTGTTCACTCAATAAGGATATATAAAAAGAATCGAAATTCATGGGTCTTATTTCTTGTAATTCGAAATGATGCCTATCGGCTAAATATTTAAAATCGGCAGGCGAAAAATGCCACAAATGGCGTGGAACATCGTATGCGGCCCAATATTCTTTATAATATCCGGCATCGAACGAGTCTTTATTAGGCAGCGCAATAATAGCAACACCATCATCCTTTAAAATAGTATGAAGATGCTCCATTACTTTATTCAGATGTTCCAAATGTTCGAGCACATGCCACATAGTCACTATATCCTTAGTCTTAGCCGGAATGTCGTATAGATATTCCGAATTTTGACAATCCATACCAAATTTCTGCTTGGCATATTTGCGGGCAGCATCTGATTTTTCAATACCTGTAACGATCCATTTCTTACTTTTCATCTTATTCAGAAAATAACCTGTCCCCGAACCTATATCTAATAACATACCTGTTTTTTTCGAAGCATGGCAAGTTACTATCTTTGATTTCGATCTAAGTGCTATCTTCCGAGCCAAATGATAGAGACTATTGATTATACCCTTATGGCTATCTGAATGTGA
The DNA here is from genome assembly GCF_016652235.1 of Dysgonomonas sp. Marseille-P4677. Classification (GTDB taxonomy): domain Bacteria; phylum Bacteroidota; class Bacteroidia; order Bacteroidales; family Dysgonomonadaceae; genus Dysgonomonas. The sequence continues at coordinate 10,611 of NZ_JAEPKU010000016.1, read as the reverse complement.
TATATATGCAGGAGCATCATAATAAGGCCCAATTTCATCCTCGGCAGGGAAATCCTGAGTAAGAGCGAAATTGCAAGACTTACACTTACATATATTAAAGACCTCTTTTGTTGTCAAAAAATCTTCACACGAAAGAAATGGAATAAGTTCACTGCTCCCACAGACAGGGCAAACCTTAGTGTTTATTGTATTCATTGGTTTATCCGTCATATCACTTAACAAATTGAGTTCGGTCTACCTCATTAAAGTTCTTAATTATCTGGCAGTCTTCCCATCCTGTATAATCATCATCGTTAGAGTTGACAGCTATTATTTTCCCTACCTCGGCATTCTTTGCCGATTGCAGTCCTGCGATAGCATCTTCAAATACAATCACATCCTTAGGTTGTTTTCCTATAACAGCTAAGGCCAACTGATAAATCTGCGGATCGGGTTTGCCTTTTATTTTCCCATTATTATAAATCACCTTATCATACTCGAACCACTGGGTTAGTGGAAGATGCTCAAAATAAAAATCGACATTTTCCTTTCCGGAAGCAGTAGCTATAGTAAAAGGAATATTCTCATTCTTTAGAAAATCAAGGAAATCAGTTACACCCGGAGCCAGGTTCATTTCTGTTTGCAAACACAACTGTTGATACAACCCTTCTTTTTCGAGTATAAAATTTGCGACCTCCTTATCGGATAGAGACTTATTAAAGAGAGAGATAAATAAGTCGTGGTTATTTTTCCCGTGCATTTTCTGAAATTTCTCTTCATCAGAAAGAGATAAATTATACCTTGTAAGGAATATATCCCATGCTTTGTTATGTAGCTTAGTATCCCAAAACAAAGTACCATTAAAATCAAAAATGACTCCCGAAAACGACATAAACTTTTTCTTTAGAATTAGCCACAAATGTACGAAATACTTAGATATATAGATATTTGAAGAGCTAACTATTATTTTTTTTATACTTTTTATCCAAACTTTTGGCTTTCCTTTGTTGTTAGATTATCAAACAATCTGGATTACTAACACTTAAAAATCAGGTTATGAAAAGAGATTTTAAAGACGCGATTAAAAATCGCAGAACATATTACAGCATTAACGACAAAAGTCCTATATCTGACGAAGCTATAAAAGAAATTATAGATTTTGCGGTCTTAAATGTACCGTCTTCATTCAATTCGCAATCCTCAAGAATAGTATTGCTACTCAACGACAATCATAAAAAACTATGGAACATAGTAAAAGATGTGTTAAGAAAAATTGTTCCGGCAGATGCTTTCCCTGCAACTGAGTCGAAAATAGATAACGCATTTGCTGCCGGATACGGCACAATATTATTCTTTGAAGACCAAAGTGTAGTAGAAGGATTGCAGAATGCTTTTCCGTCATACAAAGATAATTTCCCTGTATGGTCTCAACATACATCTGCCATGCATCAACTCACAATATGGACTATGCTTGAGGATGCTGGATTAGGAGCGTCTCTGCAACATTACAATCCTATAATAGATGAAGAGGTTGCTAAGGCATTTAATCTTAACCCGAAATGGAAGCTTATAGCCCAAATGCCATTCGGAACACCGAATAGCCAACCGGGAGCAAAAGAGTTCCAACCTTTGGATAAACGAGTTTTAGTATTCAAATGATTAGAATACTACTTTACTATAATCAAAACCCTAAAAGCCATATCTGACTTTTAGGGTTTGATTTAGAATATTTTTCTTTTATATTTCTTCGAACCTTGCCTGGAAAAAGCGAAGATACTTCGGTTCGTAAACCATTTTCAAACCTCTAGCCTTATCCCTATTCTTATACATTTCGATAATACTCCATGCTGCAACATCGAAATGGGCCTGAGTATATACACGACGCGGTATAGTTAGACGTACCAACTCTAATTCGGGATAATAATGATCTCCTGTCTCTTTATTTCTTCCGGCCGAAACGATCCCGCGTTCCATTCCCCTCACTCCACATTCTACAAAAATATCAGCTGCTAATTTTTGAGCAGGAAATTGTGCTTGTGGTATATGTGAATAAAACTTCTTGGCATCAATAAACACTCCATGTCCTCCGATAGGGAGAACAATAGGAATACCAGCCTCCTTCAAGAGATTACCAAAATATTCAACCTGCCTTATACGTGAAGCAATATTTTCGTCCTGAACGGCTTCGATCAAGCCTTGTGCCATAGCTTCCATATCACGCCCTGCAAGTCCGCCATATGTAGGCATCCCCTCATACACGACAATCAGGCTGCGTAATTCATCAAATAAATCAGGATCATTACACATTACAAGTCCGCCTATATTCACATATAAATCTTTCTTAGCACTTACAGTAGCAGCATCGCTGTATGAACAAAATTCACGATTTATATCTTCTACACTTCTATTCCTATAGCCTTCCTCCCGTTGTTGGATAAAATAAGCATTTTCGATATTACGTGTCGCATCGAGTACTACTTTTATACCATGTTTATGCGCCAGATCCGAAACAGCTTTCATATTAGCCATACTCACCGGCTGTCCTCCTGCCATATTAACCGGAGCACCGATAGTGATATACGCTATATTTTGCCCTCCCTTTTCTTTTATGAGCCTTTCGAATTTATCAATATCTACATTTCCTTTGAAAGGATGGTCTGATTGGCTTTTGTGAGCCTCATCTATAATCACATCTACAAATGTACCTCCTGCAATCTCCTGATGCTGTCGTGTTGTTGTGAAATACATATTACCGGCAACATACTGTCCGGGAGTAATAGTACATTTGCTTAATAAATTTTCTGCACCACGTCCCTGATGAGTAGGCAGAATGTATTTATATCCATAATATTTTCTACAAATTTCTTCCAAATAATAATAGCTACGACTCCCTGCATAAGATTCATCTCCAATCATCATTTTCGACCATTGCATATCACTCATTGCATTAGTTCCGCTATCGGTAAGCAAATCGATATATACATCATCGGCATGTAGCAGAAAGGTGTTCCATCCAGCCTCTTTCATTACTTCTAAACGATGTTCCCGGGTTGTTGTTTTCAGTGGCTCTACAACTTTAATACGATAGGGTTCTGCCCATGGTTTCTTTGAAAATGCCATACTGTAGAATTTTAGGGTTAAACAAATATCTAAAGAATATATTTTCTAATCAGATCTATCTATTTGACCTATCGAAGCAGGTCTTTCTACAAATTTAAAACTATTATTCGACAATATAGCCTTTATTTAAGACTTTTCGCTGACATATTTACAGTTCTTTTTTTACAATATTAATTCTATCTTTACAACTAAAATTTAATAATATGACTTTAGATATTATCCTTATAATATTAGGAGCTGCGTTTATTATTATAGGCATTTTAGGATGTGTCTTACCTGTTTTACCAGGAGTACCTCTTAGTTATATAGGGATTGTTCTTTTGCATCTTACAACCAGAGTTGAATTTTCCACAACATTTCTAGTTCTATGGGGTCTTATTGTAATCGCTGTACAAATACTTGATTACTATATTCCAATATGGGGTACCCAAAAGCTTGGTGGTGGTAAAAAAGGAGCTTGGGGCAGTGCTATAGGCATTGTAGTTGGTATGTTTATTATTCCTCCTTGGGGAATAATAATATTTCCTTTTGTTGGTGCTGTAATCGGAGAACTTATGGATGAAAAGGAGTTTAAGATAGCCCTAAAAGCTGGACTCGGGGCTTTTCTCGGTTTTGTAGCTGGCACCATCATGAAGTTGGTTGTGGCTATAGTATTAGCGTTCTATTTTTTTAAGGAGATAATCTATATTTTAATAAATTAACAGACCTTAGCTCTACAAAAAAAAGATAATCACTAACGATTATCTTTTCGCGGAGAGGAAGAGATTCGAACTCTCGATACCCTTTAGGGGTATACACGCTTTCCAGGCGTGCCTCTTCAACCACTCGAGCACCTCTCCTTTTTAGGTTGCGAGTGCAAAGATAGAATTATTTTTCTAAGCCGAATAGCTTTACAGCATTTTCTGTTGTTATTTCTCCTACTTCATCGATTTCTACTGTAAATATATCAGCTAGCTTTTGAGCTATATTAACAGTATAGGATGTTTCGTTTCGTTTACCACGATACGGAACAGGAGCCAAATATGGAGCATCCGTCTCTATTATTATCTTAGATAAATCTGTTGCTTTCAAAACAGTAGATAGAGTCGAATTCTTAAATGTAACAACACCATTTATACCTATAAGGAAGTTTCCCAAAGACAGTATATCTACCAGCTCCTGTTCTGTCCCTCCAAAACTGTGAAACGCCCCTCTTAACTTCTCAGGCCCAACATTCTTAATGCCTTCTATACATTCTGATATAGCATCGCGAGAATGTATCGAAACAGGCAAATCATATTCGATACTCCAACGAAGTTGTTCCTCGAAAGCTAACTTTTGTTCTTGCTCATATGTCTTATCCCAATATAAATCGATACCTATTTCGCCCACAGCAACATAATGCCGAATAGCAAAAAGCTTTTTCAAAAAAGACAATTGCTCTTTCCAATCAGCTCCGACACTTGTAGGATGAAGTCCCATCATTGGAAGGCAATAATCAGGATACCGATCCGATAGCTTATGCAATCTGTCTAATGATTCCCTGTCTATATTTGGAAGTAATATTTTTTCTACTCCAGCTTGCTTTGCCCTTAAAATAACATTATCCAAATCGTTATCAAATTCTTCGGCATAAATATGTGTATGAGTATCAATTATCTTCACTTATTTCTTTTTCTCCTTTTCTTAAATAATATACAACACCGTACTCTTTACAACGCTCCAGACGTTCCTTAGCGGGTAAATAGGCAAACGCTCCTTCGATCTGATTCCAAAGAGTAGCCAAAACTTCATCTACACCGGCTCTCTGTTCTGTTAACAAATCCAGCTCTCGGATTGTAGTATTTTGATGTGTTTTTTGAGCAAAATAAGCATCCTTAAATAAAGAAAAAGCAACATTTACACGTGCAATAGCAGGATTATAAATCGGAGCCGCCCCTTGTGCTAATCTGGCTTGTTCTCCTTTAATTAAGCTATTTCCCCAATAGAGAATAGCATCGTTACTTGTCAAATCGGGAACAGTAAAATTGTCCGGTTCCAGATTATAAAGTTGCTTATGTTCCTTTTTTATTTCATTGCGAATAACACAAAGATTAAGCACTTGAATAAAATGAGAGATATAAAGTCGTGCATTCTTTACCAATTTCTGAAATTTTTTATTTGCAGCAGCCTGTATTTGTAAACTATCCCGGTAACGAATCTGAGCATTCTCAAAATTCAGCAGTAACACCTCAAGTTTGCGAATGTCAAGCAGCACTACACCCTGACCGAATAGCGAATTATGTCTTTCGATCGCTGTCCTCAACGCTTTTATCCGTGCATTATCAGTATTTGGTAAACGACGATATGGCATATGTTTTAGATTAGGAAATTCTTGTCATTAAGCTCTCGGCAAGCTCATATAATTCTGCTTTTTTAGCCTTGTCTACACTTACTTTATCGAGACATATCAAAGCTTCTTTATAGTAATCATTAATAAGGTCTTCCGATTTTTGCTTTAAGCCAAGCTTATTATAAATATCTGTCACTGCTTTTATTTTCTCTGTCTCTTCAAAATCAACTTTGTTAATCCAGTTCATTAACTCTTCTCTTGCTGATTCATCAGACAAAGCATTTATCAATAAAAACGTTTTTTTATTACACAGAATATCACCTCCGATTTTCTTTCCAAAACTACTACTTTCCCCATATACATCGAGTAAATCATCCTTCAATTGAAAACCCAGCCCGACATTTATTCCAAAGTTATAAAGATTCTCGGCATCAGCCTTCGATGCTCCTGCCACAATAGCACCTTCCTTCAGTGCACAAGCCAACAATACAGCCGTCTTAAGACGTATCATCTCCAAATATTCCGGTATTGATACATCAATCCGTTGCTCAAATTCCATATCGTATTGTTGTCCACAGCATATTTCGGTTGCTGTAACTGAAAATAAATCTAATACTTCGGGTAAGTACGCCGATTCTATTTTAGCAATCTCTTTATATGCCTCTATCAACATGGCGTCTCCTGAAAGCACTGCTGTATTATCATTCCATTTTATGTGAACAGTCGGTTTTCCTCTGCGCATATCAGCCCTATCCATCAGATCGTCATGCAATAATGTAAAATTGTGAAAAACTTCAACAGCCAATGCAATGGGGATAACCTTCTCTATATCGTCTTTATACAAGTTATAAGACATTAGCGCTAAAGCGGGACGTACTCTTTTGCCTCCCAATGAGAGTATATAAGTTATGGGTTCGAAAAGTGATTGTGGTGCGTTTTTGTATTTTATTGTATTTATATTAGAGTTTACAATATCTAATATTTCATCGAAAGTGTACAATGGTTTCATTCGTGAATAATAGTTACTAAATTATATAATCCATATACGATAAATTAATCTATTTCAAAAACAGATGCTTTACGTATCCAAGCAAAGATAATCTATTAGCTATAAAAATCAAAATATTCTAAAATAGAACATTTTAATTTAAAATTATTTCTAATTTTATAGGTCATTAACAAAAAAGTAATTAAGTAAATGAAAAACTGTTACCTACTTGTTATAGCAAGTATCTTAATTCTTCAGTCTTGTGCCCAAAACAAGCCCACCGAGTCTAAAACCAAAGCAACTTCCGGAAACCCCATCTGGGAAGGATGGTATGCTGATCCAGAAGGAATCATTTTTGATGATAAATACTGGATTTATCCAACCTATTCAGCACCTTACGATGAGCAGGTTTTTATGGATGCATACTCGTCTTCCGATCTGGTTAACTGGACCAAGCATGAACGCATTGTCGACACATCTGCTGTAAAATGGGTTAAACGAGCAATGTGGGCTCCGGCCATAGTAAAAAAAGACAGCAAGTATTTCCTTTTCTTTGGAGGAAATGATATTCAAAGTGATAACGAATACGGAGGTATAGGTATTGCCGTTGCGGATAAACCAGAAGGGCCATTCAAAGATTATTTGGGAAAACCACTTATCGACAAATTCTACAATGGAGCCCAACCTATCGACCAGTTTGTATTCCAAGATAAAGATGGCAGCTATTATATATATTACGGAGGATGGAGACATTGCAATGTGGCCAAACTTAGCGACGACTTTAAATCAATAGTACCTTTCGAAGATGGAACACTGTACAGAGAGGTTACTCCCGAAAGTTATGTTGAAGGCCCATTTATGTTTATTCGCGATGGTAAATATTACTTCATGTGGTCGGAAGGTGGATGGACCGGCCCAGATTATTCTGTTGCTTATGCCATTGCTGATAGTCCATTCGGTCCATTCAAACGTATCGGCAAGATATTGCAACAAGATCCGAACATTGGTAGAGGAGCTGGTCATCACTCAGTAATACACGAAAATAAATCAGACAAATGGTATATTGTTTACCACCGTCGCCCGTTGACAGAAACCGATGGAAATCATCGTGTAACCTGTATAGATGAAATGTTCTTTGACGAAAACGGCCTAATAAAGCCAGTAGTCATGACTAACGAAGGCGTAGAAATTAACTCACTTAAATAAATAAACCTTATGAAAAAAACATTTTTTGCTGCTCTGGCAGCAACTCTACTCCTTGCGGGGTGTAATGAAGCCCCCGTTGGCAAGCTCACGGAATCGGGATTGGACAAAGCCAAGTTCGAAACCGAAATTAATGGTAAAAAAACAGATTTATATGTGCTCACCAACAGTAGTGGCATGGAAGTATGCATCACTAACTTAGGGGGAAGAATTGTATCTGTGATGGTTCCCGATAAAGACGGTCAGAAAAAAGATGTAGTATTAGGATTCGACTCAATCCAAGATTACATCAATGTTCCATCAAATTATGGAGCTGTCATAGGCCGTTATGGTAATAGAATCGGCAATGGTACATTCGAATTAGACGGAGTAAAATACGATCTGCCTAAAAATAATTTCGGGCATACTCTACATGGTGGAGATAAAGGCTATCACACAGTTGTATTCGATGCAAAACTAGCAAGCAGCAATGTACTTGAACTAACTTACTTGTCGAAAGACGGTGAAGAGGGATTTCCCGGAAATTTAAATGTTAAAGTTACATACATACTTAGTGATGACAATGCCATCCAAATTAAATACGAAGCTGAAACAGACAAACCTACTGTAGTGAATCTGACTAACCACTCGTATTTCAATATGGACGGCGATCCTAATATAACAAACTCAGACTGGCTGCTTACGCTGCATGCTGATCAATATACTCCAATTGATTCTACATTTATGACTACAGGAGAAATACTTACTGTAGAGAATACCCCAATGGACTTCCGCACACCAACTGCTATAGGCTCAAGAATAGATGATGCTTCTTTTGTCCAACTAGTAAACGGAAAAGGATACGACCACAACTGGGTATTGAATACAGGAGGAGATATAAATAAAGTAGCTGCAACTGTAGAGTCTCCTAAAACCGGTATTGTATTAGACGTATACACTACTGAACCGGGAATCCAGTTCTACGCAGGAAACTTCATGCAAGGTACAGATACAGGTAAAAAAGGTATTGTATACAAACACAGAACTGCTATTTGCCTTGAAACTCAAAAATATCCTGACACTCCTAACAAGAAAGATTGGCCTACAACAACTCTTCGTCCCGGAGAAAAATACACAGGAGAAACTATTTATAAATTTTCTGTAAAGAAATAAGGTTTTAAACCAAGAGAATTTTAGTTTTCCTTGGTCATTCCGGACGGAGTGAAAGATCTCAATAAAGTAAATTTGAGATTCTTCACTCCGTTCTAAATAATAGAAAGCAATGTTTAAAATTAATATCATAGAAAGCGGGTACATAATGGCCGATGGAGGCGCTATGTTTGGTGCAATACCCAAACGCGTATGGCAACGAAAATACCCGGCAAACGAAGAAAATCTTTGTCCGTTAGCTATGCGATGCATACTCGCCATATCCGAAAATCACAAGATATTAATAGACACAGGAATAGGAGATCAGCACACTAAACAGATATCTTATTATCAGCCTAAAGAATTAAAAAATATAGCCCGAGAAATTGAAAACATGGGCTATTCGATTAACGATATAACCGATATTGTTCTTACTCATTTGCACTTCGATCATTGCGGTTATGCAACATACAGGAACGAAAACGAAAATATTGTTCCATCTTTTCCCAATGCTAAATACTGGATAAGCAAGAAACAATGGGAAAATGCACAAAATCCGAATCGGCTAGAGTCCGACTCTATATTCATAGAAAATATTCTCGCTATAAAGGAATCGGGATTACTCTCTTTGATTGATAAAGATATTTCATTATATGATGGATTCAGCGTGCAATTGTTCGATGGACATACTTCGGGCCAATTAGTTGTATATATAAATACAAAGGAGGGAATACATGTCCTTCCCGGAGACCTTATCCCTACATCATCTCATGTATCCTTAAACTGGATATCGGCCTATGATATCTGTGCTCTAACATCTGTAATAGAAAAAGAAAGGTTCTTAGCCGAAGCCGAAAGAGATGGTTATACACTTATCTACTACCACGATGCCTTTATAAAAAGTAGCAAAGTAAAAAAAGTAAATGATAATTATAAAGCATTAATTACAAAACTATAAAACCGAAGCCATCAGACTCCGGTTTTATTCTATACATATCACTCTTTAGATATTAAAATAGCTAAAATACCATAGGCACATCTATTAACAGGATACGTGCATTATCCGTATCAGCCGTTAGTTTTATACTTTCTATATCTGATATCCCTAATGCGTCACGGCGGTATAATTTCTTGCCGTCGATAGTAAACTCTCCTTCCACTACCATTGCAAATACACCATTTCCTTGTTTCTTTAACTTGTAGTCTACTTGAGTTTCTTTTTCAAAGGTTCCGATATTAAACCATGCACTTTGATGAATCCATAAGCCTTCATTTTCCTTATCATCTACAGGACCTACAATCTGCACCAATTGATTTTTATTTTGTATAAAATCAAAAGCCCTTTGATCGTAACGAGGCTCTACATTATTCTTATCAGGGAAAACCCATATTTGAAAAAAGTTTACAGGTTTATCTTTATTCGAGTTATATTCACTATGTGTAATCCCCGTTCCGGCACTCATTACCTGCACTTCACCCGAACGTATAACTTCGGTATGCCCCATACTATCTTTATGCTCCAAATCACCATATAAGGGTATGGAGATAATTTCCATATTATCGTGAGGATGGGTGCCGAAACCTTCTCCCCCTTTTACAATATCATCATTAACCACCCGTAATGCTCCAAAATTGATACGATTAGGATCGTAATAGTTCGCAAAACTGAATGTATGATAAGAATCCAACCATCCATGATTAGCATGTCCTCTTGAAGAAGCGCGATACAATGTTGTTTTCATAAAAATGATCCTTTCTTTAAAATCCTTTTGTTATAAACATTCTGATTAATTAAAATGTTCTGATTTACACTACAAAGATAAGACCTATAAATGTATTTACAAAATAATAAAAATGATACATATATATAAATATATTAATA